>CAZSNH010000297.1:0-4487 GCA_964607855.1 uncultured Hyphomicrobium sp.
CATGGGCCGCGACATCAAGGTCGTCGGCATCTCGGCGCGCGACCGCAAGAAGGCACGCGGCTTCAAGGTCGCCGGCATCAAGTGGTTCGACGATGCCGTCGCACTTGCTGCTGAGCCGGGGATCGCCGTGTTCGTCGAGCTCATTGGCGGTGAGGACGGTATCGCGAAGGCAGCCGTCGAGACAGCGCTGAAAGCTGGCAAGCACGTGGTGACCGCCAATAAGGCGCTTCTCGCCAAGCACGGCTTAGAGCTCGCAAAGATTGCTGAGAAGAACGGTGTCGCATTGAATTTCGAGGCCGCCGTCGCGGGTGCCATTCCGGTCATCAAGGCTCTTCGCGAAGCTCTTGCCGCAAACGAAGTGCGCCGCGTCTATGGCATCCTGAACGGGACCTGTAATTTCATCCTCACGAAAATGCAGGACGAAGGACGGTCCTTTGCCGAAGTGCTCGCCGAAGCGCAAGCAAACGGCTATGCCGAGGCCGATCCGACATTTGATATCGGAGGTTTCGATGCGGCCCACAAGCTGGCGCTTCTGATCAGCCTCGCATTCGGAACCAAGGTCGCCTGCGAGGAGATCGACGTCGAAGGCATTGAGGCCATCACTGCGGCCGACATCGAAGCCGCTGCCGATCTCGGATTTCGCATTAAACTCCTTGGGGTCGCTGAGCAGGGGCCGAACGGGATCGATGCACGGGTCGCCCCGGCGATGGTTCCCAAGCACACGGCGATTGCTGAAGTCTCGGGCGTGACGAACTGCGTCGCAATTGACGGCGACTATTCGGGCAGTCTGCTGCTGATCGGACCTGGCGCCGGTGCTAAACCCACGGCATCGGCGGTGGCCAGCGATATCGTCGATGTGGCGCGCGAGCTCGTGATGCCCCCGTTCGTGCGGCCGACCTCGAAGCTCAAGACCATGAAACGCGTCAAGCGCGGCTCACACAAGGGTTCGTACTACGTGCGCCTGTCCGTCATCGACCGCCCTGGCGCCATGGCCGCCATTGCGACACGCATGGGAGAAAACGACGTCTCTCTCGAAAGTATCGTTCAGCGCCGCCCGAGATCTGCGCTCCCTGGCACCAGCGCGCGCCCGGAGCCTGGCACGGCGGCGCCTGTGATCCTCATCACTCACGCCACCACCGAAGACGCCATCCGCAAGGCGCTTGCCGCAATCGAGAAGGACGGCAAGGTGTTGGAGAGGCCTCAGTTGATCCGCATTGAACTCTTATAAGGAGCGGGGAACCATGCACGGAAAAGGGGCGCTGAAAAAGGCGAAGTCGAGCGGGCTCGATCGCGTGCTCGTTCTCGAGGTGACGCGTGTGACGGAAGCTGCCGCCATTGCCGCTGCCCGGCAGCGTGGACGGGGCAACGAAAAGGCTGCCGACAAGGCCGCGGTCGATGCGATGCGCCGCGAGCTCGCCCACCTCACCATTCGCGGCACCGTTGTGATCGGCGAAGGCGAAATGGACGAAGCTCCAATGCTCTATATCGGCGAGCAAGTCGGGTCCGGCGAAGGGCCCGAAGTCGACATCGCCGTCGATCCCTTGGAAGGCACGACCATTTGCGCCAAGGCGATGCCGAATGCACTCGCAGTTCTTGCCATGTCGGAGCGCGGTGGCCTCCTGCACGCACCCGACATTTACATGAACAAGATCGCCATCGGGCCAGGGTATCGCCCCGGTATTGTGGATCTTGATGCGCCCGTAGGAGACAATCTGCGCGCACTCGCCAAAGAGAAAGGCGTGCCAATTGCCGAAATCACAGCCTGCATTCTCGACAGGCCACGGCACTTCGAAATCATCAAAGCGGTACGCGACTGCGGGGCAAGTGTGCAGCTCATTCCCGACGGAGACATCGCGGGAGTCATCTGGACAACCGATCCCGAGGAGACGGGCATAGACATCTACCTCGGTAGCGGCGGAGCGCCGGAGGGCGTACTCGCGGCGGCGGCTCTGCGCTGCATCGGAGGGCAGATGCAAGGCCGCCTCATGCCGCTCAAGGACGAAGAGAGAGAGCGGGCGGCCAAGATGGGAATCTCGGACATAAACAAGAAGTACAATCTTGAGGAGTTGGCCTCGGGCGATGTTATCTTTTCGGCAACTGGCGTGACTGACGGCTCATTGCTCGACGGCGTGCGATTTAGAGGCGATTTCGCCGAAACCGAAAGTATCGTCATGCGCTCGAAGACGGGCACGGTCCGGCGGATCAAGACGACTTTCCGGGACATTGGCACACGGTTCGTCGGTTGACGGCGAGATAGAGAACTCATGCGACCTATTGCTCATCCCGCACTCGAAGACGTGACGCTGCCGTTCGTGCTTTACGCATTGAGCGATCCGATCCGGCTGCAAATTGTGCGCCGCCTTAGGGAGGCCCACAAGGAGTTGAGCTGTTCGGATGCCACCGGCACACCGCTCCCGAAATCCACAATGTCCTTCCATTTCAAGGCGCTCAGAGAAGCGGGCCTCATTCGCACGCGACAGGAAGGTCGAACGAAATACAACTCGATCAATCCCGGGTTCGACAAGCGTTTTCCCGGATTGTTGAAGAGCATCCTCAGTCAGAAATGCGGCAATTGACGCGGGCTCCAACTGATCGATCCGGCCGCCGTGAGAAGGGGTTTGCCATTCTGATCGGCAATTGAATCTGGGGAGAACGCGCCGCTATGGCTCGAATTCACCGCGGCCCGGTGCTCGACTGAGCGCATCGGATTGGAATCACGATGGCGATGGGATCCCATGGGAGCGAAGCGCAAGGTCATGGAAACGGTGGAGGAGCCTGCCCCCGCTCGGGGCGCCTTCCTCGGCGTCACTCAATCTGCGCGCGGATTCCAATGGCGCGACCGTCTTTCGCCGAAACTCGAAAAAATAGCCGTCGCGATCAGCCAGCAGCATGGCTTGCCCGAGCTCTTGGGGCGTGTGTTCGCCGTGCGCGGCGTCACCCTCGAAGCTGTTAGCGACTTCCTGGATCCAACGATCAAGGCCCTTATGCCGGATCCGAGTTCCTTGCGCGATATGGACAAGGCGGCGCAGCGATTGGCCGATGCAATCATAAGGAGAGAACGCGTCGCAATATTCGGCGACTATGATGTCGACGGGGCCTGTTCATCGGCCCTTATGGTTCGCTTTCTCACCCATCATGGCGCTCCCTCGCGGATCTATATTCCTGACCGTATTTTTGAAGGGTATGGGCCCAATGCGGCGGCGATCGGCACCCTCATCAAGGAAGGTGCGAAACTCATCGTCACGGTCGACTGCGGCACCACGAGTTTTGAAGCCATTGAGGAAGCGCGAAAACATAAGACCGATGTTCTCGTGCTCGATCATCATCAGGCGGATGCTCTGCTTCCCGCGGTCCATGCCCTCGTCAATCCCAATCGCCATGACGACGTCTCAGGCCAGGGCCATCTCTGTGCAGCCGGTGTGGTGTTTTTGGTTCTCGTGGCGACAGCGCGCGAGCTCCGCCGCCGGGGGTATTACGCTAACGGACAAAGCGAGCCGGTGCTCCTCGACAATCTCGATCTCGTCGCCCTTGCGACCGTTGCCGATGTGGTGCCGCTCACCGGTCTAAACCGCGCGTACGTTAAAAAGGGCCTCGCTGTCATGCAGGCGCGCCAGAATGTGGGGCTCAAGGCGCTTGCGGATGCGGCCGGTTTGAGTGAAGCGCCAACCCCTTATCACCTGGGCTACATCCTGGGTCCGCGCATCAACGCGGGTGGGCGCATCGGAGATGCGGCATTGGGAGCCCGGCTTCTGACATCGGAAGACGAGACGGACGCCCTTCGGATGGCGGCTCTTCTCGACAAGCTCAACAAGGAGCGCAAGTCCATCGAGGCGGGCATGCTCGAAGCCGCGCAGGCCGAAGCTGCGCGCATGATCGAGGAAAATCCCGAGCTTCCCGTGCTCGTGGTTGGCTCAGAGGATTGGCACAAGGGCATTGTCGGTCTCGTGGCGAGCCGGCTGACCGAGCGGCTGCAGCGTCCAAGCTGTGTGATCGCGTGGGAGAAGGAAGGCACCGGCACGGGGTCACTGCGCTCGATTGCCGGCGTCGACATTGGTAGTGCGGTGCGCGCCGCTGTCGCCAAGGGGCTTCTCATCAAGGGTGGCGGACATGCCATGGCGGCCGGACTCACGCTTGAGCGGAGCAAGCTAAACGATGTGCGCTGCTTTTTCGAGGCCGAGGTGAGTGAGGCGGCGCGCGGGGCTCGCGAACGAGCGGGACTCGAGATCGACGGCGCCGTCGTCCCTCAGGGGGTCACTACCGAGTTCATCTCTCTGCTCGACCGCGCAGGCCCGTACGGTCAGGGCAATCCGCAGCCGCGCTTCGCACTCCCCCACGTCCGCGTCCGGTTTGCGAAGGTTGTCGGTGAAAATCATATTCGCTGCGTTCTGGAGGCGGCCGATGCTTCGCGGATCGAGGCCGTGGCCTTCAGGGCCCACGGCCAGCCCTTGGGGGATATGCTGACGTCTGCGGCGGGAATGCCGCTTCAT
>CAZSNH010000298.1:0-4487 GCA_964607855.1 uncultured Hyphomicrobium sp.
GTGCTCGCAATGCGCCGTAAGGACGAGCCGGTCGAGGACATCGCTGAACTCGGCGGCCTCGCAGAGACAAATCTCGGACTGGCATTCGTCTTTGGGGCTCTGCTCTTTTCACTGGCTGGCGTCCCGCCTCTTGCGGGCTTCATCGCCAAGCTCTGGGTGTTCTCGGCCGCCATCAAGGCTGGGCTCTATCCGCTGGCGATCCTCGGTGTCATCGCGAGCGTCGTTTCCGCATACTATTATCTGCGGATCGTCAAGATCATGTTCTTCGACGAGAAGCGCGAGCCGCTGCATCCCGCCGGCCTCATGCAACGGCTCGTGATGGGACTATCCTGCCTTTTCGTTATTGGTTACGTGGTCTTCCCGTCATTTCTCGTTGACGCTGCATCCGCAGCCGCGAAATCGATTGCTTTCTGACTGGATGCTATGCCGGTTGAGCACCAGAAACTTCTGAACGGCCAATGGCTTTTTCATTTTACGGAAACTGCCTCTACCAATAGCGAGGCGATGCGTCTCGTTAACGCGGGCGAGGTGCCGCCGTTCTGGGTCTTGGCGGATCGGCAGACGGAGGGGAGAGGGCGCTCGGGCCGTAAGTGGAGTTCGATCTGCGGAAATCTCTTGGCGAGCCATGCGGTGAGGCTCAAGGTTCCGGCGCCGCGGGCCTATCAGCTCGCGCTTGTCGCGGGCGTGGCAGCCATCGATGCCATCCGTGGGCTGGGAACTGCGTCGCTGCCCCTCAGATTGAAATGGCCGAACGATATACTCGTCGATCGGGAAAAGGTGGGTGGGATCCTCATCGAAAGCACCCAGGAAAGAGAATGCCTCGATGCCATCATCGGAATCGGACTCAATATTACGGATCATCCGCGTGACATTGCCGCCCAAGTAACGCATCTTCGGACGTACGGGGACTTTCCAGCGCCGCGTGTATTTCTGGATGTCTTGGCCCAGTCGATGGACGGCTGGCTCGAGCGATGGCAGGGTGGGACAGGGTTCAGCGCCGTTCGTCAAGCTTGGTTGGAGCGTTCGGGAGCAGCCGGCGAGCCAATGACCGTCAATTCTGGAGACGGCCCGGTGACTGGCAGGTTCCAGGGGCTCGATGAGGAGGGGGCGCTCATCCTCAAGGATAACAATGGCCGGGAGAGGCGTTATACCTTCGGGGACGTTTCACTTGTCCCGAACGCGAGCAACGGTTGAGGCATAAGGCGCGGTTCGAGCCGATGGCGGGATTAATGTCGAAGAAAAGCACTCGCCAGACGAGCGACGAACTGGTCTTTGTGGCACTGGGAGGCCTCAGCGAGATCGGCATGAACGCCTATCTCTACGGACTAGGGCCCGCAGATGACAGACGATGGCTCATGGTCGACCTCGGGATCACATTTCCGGAAGGCGAGGATGATCCCGGCATCGACGTCATCATGCCGGACTTGCGCTTCATCGAGGAGAACCGTTCGAACCTTGCGGGTCTTGTGGTCACGCACGCCCACGAGGATCACCTTGGCGCCGTCGTCGAACTCTGGCCGCGACTCGGCTGTCCCATCTATGCGACGGCATTCACGGCCGGCATGCTCAAGGCGAAACTTGCCGAATATGGCAATGGCCGCAAGATGAAGATACACGAGATCGAGCTCGACAAGAGGTTGAGCATAGGTCCCTTCGACGTCGAGTTCGTCTCGATGGCGCATTCCATTCCTGAAACGAGTGGGCTTCTTCTCAGAACGGCGCATGGAACGCTTTTTCACACTTCGGATTGGAAGCTCGATGAAAAGCCGTTTATCGGAAAGCCGACGCAGACGTCGCGCTTATCACGAATTGGAGATGAGGGCGTTCTGGCGTTGATTTGCGATTCGACGAATGCCATGCGCGAGGGTCGGTCGCCGTCCGAAACTGATGTTGCCGAATCGCTGGCAAAGATCATCAAGGCTGCTCCAAACAGAGTGGCCGTTACGACGTTCGCGTCAAACGTCGCACGCGTGCGTGCGGTGGCGCGGGCAGCCAGCGCCGCAGGTCGCCAGCTCGTTGTTGCGGGGCGCGCCATGGAGCGCGTGATCGATGTGGCAATTGACACCGGATATCTGCCGGAAGGCTTCCGTTATGTCCGCCAGCAGGAATTTTCCCATATCAGCCGTAGTGACTGTGTATGCCTGGTAACCGGCAGCCAGGGCGAGCCGCGGGCAGCACTTGCCAGAATTGCTGAGAATGAGCACCCCGATATTTCACTGTCCAAGGGCGATCTGGTGATCTTCTCCTCGCGTACCATTCCGGGCAACGAGAAGGCGGTCAGCAATATCCAGAACAGTCTCGTTCGCATGGGTTGCGAGGTCCTGACCGACAACGAGGCACTTGTTCACGTTACGGGGCATCCGCGCCGTGACGAGCTGCGTGACATGTACAAGTGGATTCGTCCGCAAATTGCCGTTCCCATGCATGGCGAAGCCCGTCACCTCAAGGAACACGCGAAGCTCGCCCTCGAATGTGGCGCTAAGGAAGCCGTCACACTCGCAAATGGCGAAATACTGCGTATTGCTCCGGGGCCGGTGAAAATCGTGGACGATGCCCCCGTCGGGCGCCTCTTCAGGGACGGTTTCCTCATCACGGGCAGCGAGGACGGCCCGGTGAGGGAACGGCGCAAGCTTGCATACGTGGGCGTCGTTATAGTTTCGCTCGCGATGAACCGGAAGGGCGAGATGCTCTCCGAGCCGCTTGTGATTCTGGATGGCGTGCCGGCTGTGGACGCAGACGGCGAACCGATGTCGGAAATCGTCATGGATGCCGTGGAAGGTGTGTTCAAGAGTACCCCGCCGGCGCGCCGGCGGGACGTGGAAATGCTGACCGAGGCGATCCGCCGCTCCGTGCGGGCGGCGGTCTGCGCCGCTTGGGGCAAGAAACCTGTTGCCAAGGTCCTCATCAACGTGATCGAAGGACGGTGAATGGAGGGAAATTGCGGACCTGTCCCTCTAAAGACCATTCGAACTCAAGACTGGAGTGGAGTATGATTGGCCGTCTCAATCATGTCGCGATTGCCGTAAAAGACTTGCGGGCCGCTGTTGCAACTTATCGCAATGCGCTCGGCGCAGTGGTTTCCGAGCCGCAGGCGGAGCCCGATCACGGAGTGACGGTGGTATTCGTTACCTTACCCAACACCAAAATCGAGATTCTGGAACCCTTGGGCGACAATTCGCCGATCGCCAAATTCCTCGAAAAGAACCCCGAGGGAGGCATCCATCACGTTTGCTACGAGGTTGAAGACATCCTGAAGGCACGCGATCAACTGAAAGCGCAGGGGGCCCGCGTTCTGGGCGATGGTAATCCGAAGATCGGAGCGCACGGAAAGCCCGTCCTCTTCCTGCACCCCAAGGACTTCCTTGGGACTCTGACGGAGCTGGAGCAGGCATAGGGCTCCGAGCCTCGCAACGAAACGGTAGTATCATGGATCTTGCGTTCGGCCTTGCGCTCTATTTCATGATCTGGTGGATGTGCCTTTTCGCGGTTCTTCCCTTTGGATTGCGCACGCAAGGCGAAGCCGACGACATCGTTCCCGGCACGCCTGCCAGCGCTCCCGTGAAGCCGCGCCTCAAGAAGATTTTTGTCATCAACAGCTTGGTTTCGGCGATTGTTTTTGCATTCGTTTGGGCGGCACTCGAATACAACTGGGCGGGCACAGCCATGCCGGCTCCGCCCTACTGAAGACCGAGTTGTGGGAAAACCGCATCTAAGGCCTTGATTGGCAAAGCCCGGGCAGCACTCCGGATTGCTCTTGCCAACATTCCTGGCTATGAGCGCAGGGCCGACGGGTCATGTGTGGCCCTGCAAATGAGGCCTGCGCCAATGCATCTGTCCCGTTACTTTCTGCCCGTCCTGCGCGAAACACCGAAGGAAGCCGAGATCATCTCCCACCAGTTGATGCTGAGGACGGCGATGATCAAGCAAGCAGCCGCCGGCATCTATTCCTGGCTCCCGCTCGGTCTCAGGGTGTTGAAGAAGATCGAAGGTATCGTTCGCGAGGAGCAGAACAGGGCAGGTGCCATTGAAGTCCTCATGCCGACAATCCAGTCCGCCGACCTCTGGCGCGAGAGCGGGCGTTATGAGGCCTACGGCAAGGAGATGTTGCGTATTGTCGATAGGCACGAGCGCGACATGCTATTCGGGCCGACGGCCGAGGAAGTTATCACGTCCATCTTCCGCGACTGCATCAAAAGCTACAAAGACTGTACAAAGAACCTCTACAACATTCAGTGGAAATTCCGCGACGAGATTCGTCCGCGCTTCGGCGTCATGCGCGGGCGTGAATTCCTGATGAAGGATGCTTATTCATTTGATCTCACGGTCGAGGGCGCGCGAGCGGCCTACAACCGCATGTTTGTTGCCTACCTGCGCACGTTTGCGCGCATGGGCCTACGCTCAATCCCGATGGCGGCCGATACGGGACCGATTGGCGGTGACCTGAGCCACGAATTTATTATTTTGGCCGAGACCGGCGAGAGCCAGGT
>CAZSNH010000299.1:0-4486 GCA_964607855.1 uncultured Hyphomicrobium sp.
CAAAAGAGGCTTGCGGCACCGGCGTTTCGGCGGCGCCTGCAAGCTCGATCCACCGGCTTAGGTCTTTGTCGGCCGCGTGAAGATCTCCGACGAGCACCTCGCGCGGGGATAAGCGGACCAACTCACCAGGCAGGTCATTCCCGGAGACTTCGCCGATTTCGAATTCGCCCGTCGAAATATCGAGAGACGCGAGAGCTGCCTTTCGATCGAGAGCCAAGACCGGCATGCCCGGTTCAACGGGGGCACGGAATAGCGCGGTCAAATAGTTGCGAGATCTGGCGTCGAGCAGGCTCTCTTCGGTCAGTGTTCCGGGCGTGACGAGACGCACGACGTCGCGCTTGACGACGGCCTTCGATCCCCGCTTGCTGCGGGCTTCCTGGGGGTCTTCGAGCTGTTCGCAGACGGCAACCCGATACCCGAGCTTAATGAGCCGCTGCAAATATTCGTCGGCCCGGTGTACCGGCACGCCGCACATAGGAATATCTTCGCCCTGATGCTTTCCGCGCTTGGTGAGCACGATGCCGAGAGCGGAAGACGCAACTGCCGCATCCTCGAAAAAGAGCTCGTAGAAGTCGCCCATGCGATACCAGAGCAGGCTGTCCGGATTTGCCGCCTTGATTTCGAGATATTGCGCCATTGAAGGGGTAGCATCAGCCGTTGCCGGTCGCGGAGCCTCCAATTCATTCCCACCTTCGTCCGGTTGAGAGACGGCATCGACCGCAGACGCACCCATCGCGTCCACTTCTGTTGCTCTCTCCTTCTTCAGTGATCTTCCGGTCATGAACCCGCCACCTGGCACGATTGGTCGGCCCAGGCATAGCCTGCCGAACGCGGAGATGGAATGACCCCAAGGCCACCCCTGCACCGGAATCCCAGGACGAATCTACGTGTTGCCGCGCCTTCGTCCTGGTCCTATCTTGCGCCGGCACGAGAAACTTCAATTGGCCTCGTTTTTAGAGGCGACCCCGGATCAAAATGTCGAAGTCCACCGATAGGGCCCGTGTAACGGCCCAAGAAGCCTTGCAGTTCCACGCCCAGGGAAAGCCCGGCAAACTCGAAATTTCTCCAACCAAGCCGCTCGTCACCCAGCGCGACTTGTCGCTTGCGTATTCGCCGGGCGTGGCAGTTCCCGTGCAAGCAATCGCCGAAGATCCCTCGCTGGCCTACGACTATACGAACAAGGGCAATATCGTCGCTGTCGTCTCGAATGGCACCGCGATCTTGGGCCTTGGAAACTTGGGCGCTCTTGCGTCAAAGCCGGTGATGGAGGGCAAGGCCGTACTTTTCAAGCGCTTCGCCGATATCGACGGCATAGACCTTCTCGTTAACACCGAGGATACCGACGCGTTCATCAACTGCGTGCGCTACTTGGGTCCCACTTTCGGTGGCATCAATCTCGAAGACATCAAGGCTCCCGACTGTTTCATCATTGAGGAGAAGCTGAAGGAGCTTCTCGACATACCCGTCTTCCACGACGACCAGCATGGAACGGCCATCATCTCGGCAGCGGGCCTCCTGAACGCCCTGGAGCTGACCGGCCGGCAAGTCGACAAATTCAAGCTTGTAGTCAACGGGGCGGGTGCGGCCGGAATAGCGTGCCTCGAGCTTGCCTGCGCATTAGGCGTGCCCAAGTCGAATATCATTCTTTGCGACACCAAGGGCGTGATCTATCAGGGGCGCAAAGAGGGTATGAACCAGTGGAAGTCCGCCTATGCGGTGAAAACCAAGGCGCGGACACTAGAGGAAGCCCTCGACGGGGCGGACGCCTTCTTCGGCCTTTCGGTCAAAGGCGCGGTCACGCAGGCAATGGTGAAGAAAATGGCGCCAAAGCCCATTATCTTCGCCATGGCGAACCCAGATCCGGAGATCACGCCCGAAGACGTCCACGCGGTCCGCGACGACGCAATCGTCGCAACGGGCCGCTCGGACTACCCCAATCAGGTCAACAATGTTCTGGGGTTCCCCTTCATTTTCCGTGGCGCTCTCGACGTCCGCGCCACCACCATCAACCAAGCCATGAAGATCGCGGCGGCCAAAGCGATAGCCGATCTTGCCCGCGCAGAGGTGCCGGACCAGGTGATGGCGGCCTTCATGGGGAGAAAACCGACGTTCGGACCCGACTACATCATCCCGGCACCCTTCGATCCGCGACTTATAACCCATGTGCCGGTCGCCGTCGCGAAGGCAGCCATGGAATCGGGTGTGGCGCAAAAACCGATCGTCGATATCGAGGCTTATGTGGCCCGCTTGAGAGGGCGCCTCGACCCTGTGGCAGGCTGGATGCAATCAACTTTCGAGCGCGTGCGTGCTGACCCCAAGCGCGTGATCTTCGCCGAAGGCGAGGAACCAGCCGTCATCCGCGCCGCCAACACCTATTTCTCGCAGGGCTTCGGGCAGCCACTGCTCGTTGGAACAACAGCCACGGTGAAAGAGCGCTTTTCCGAGCTCGGCATGAAGGTGAAGAGCGAGTTCGAAATTCTCGACACACGTACTTCCCCTCACACCGAGGAATTCACCGAATTTCTCTATGCGCGACTCCAACGGCGGGGTTATCTCCGGCGCGATTGCCAGCGACTCGTCTTGAACGAGCGCAACATCTTCGCCGCACTCATGGTGGCGCACGGCTACGCTGACGCTATGGTCTCAGGCGCCACACGCAATTGGACAAGCGTCTATAAGGACGTACGCCGGGTCATGGACCCGAAACCGGGACGCGACATCATCGCCGTCTCACTTGCCATATGTCGTGGCCGGGCGGTTCTCGTCGCGGATACCGCTGTCCACGACATGCCGACCGCCGAAGAGCTCGCGGATATCGCCGTTGAAGCAGCGCGAGCCGCCCGCAAGTTCGGTATCGAGCCGCGCGTCGCGCTTCTCGCCTACTCGACCTTTGGCCAGCCGCGCGGCGAGCGGTCGGATCAGGTTAGTCAGGCCGTTCAAATCCTCGATGAGCGCGGTGTCGACTTCGAATACGATGGCGACATGGCTGCCGATGTCGCGCTCAACAGGGACGTCATGAAGCTCTATCCTTTCTGCAGGCTGACCGATACGGCGAACGTGCTCGTGATGCCGGCGTTCCACGCCGCGTCAATCTCGACCAAACTGCTCAAGGAGCTCGGTGGCGCAACCGTGATGGGCCCGATGCTCACTGGGCTTGCCCATCCCGTACAGATCGCAACATTGGGCACCAAGGACACCGATCTCGTCAATCTTGCGGCACTTGCCGCCTACGACCTCGGCGGAGACTAACGCTCATTCGTAGAAGGCATAGAACTTCCTTGCCGGCTCGATGATTTCCCAAGTGCCGGAGAAGCCTCTTGGCGTCACGAATGCCTCACCGGCCTGGAACATCTGCTCCGAGCCATCATCACCGCGCACGATGATGACGCCTTCCAAAAGGTGACAGAACTCACTCTCAGAAAATACGACGCGCCACTTGCCGCGTTCCGATGTCCAAATCCCGCTATTGAATCGCCCGTCCTGGCTCTGAAAAAGGTTCCAGGCCGATTGCTTCGGATCGCCGGAAAGAATGCGCGAGGCGTCCGGCCGATAAGTTTGCGGCTCGGGAAGCGGACCGGCGAAGCTTATGACTTTTGGAAAGGAATTCGGCAGTCTTTCCTCATTCATCGTTCGATCCCCCGGCTGAGGCGTGATGTTGCAGCATGTGCGCCAAATTATCATAACTTTAGCAATTCTGACGGGACGGCGATGGACAATTCTCCACGAGCCGCCTATTCAGCCCCGTCATGATGAAGCGCCTGTATGACTGGACGATGCGAATGGCTGGCGATGAGCGCGCACCCACCGCGCTTTTCTGGGTCGCCTTCATCGAAAGTTCGTTTTTCCCGATCCCGCCTGACGTGATGCTGATCCCGATGGTGATGGCCAGGCGCCTCAGGGCTTGGGCCTACGCTTCGATCGCCACAATCGGCTCTGTAATCGGCGGCATATTCGGTTACGCCATCGGTTATTTTCTCTACGATACCGTGGGCGAGCCAATCCTGCAAGTCTATGGCCAAGCGGAGAGCTTCGAGACCTTCAAGCAGTGGTTCAACGATTGGGGCGTATGGATTCTCATCATCAAGGGGATGACGCCGTTCCCATACAAGGTCCTGACCATCACGGCCGGCGTCACAAACATGGCGATCATTCCGTTCATGATTGCCAGCGTGATCGCCCGCGCCATGCGTTTCTATCTGGTCGCACGGCTTCTCTACTGGTTCGGCGAGCCGATCCGCGAGTTCGTGGAGAAGCGCCTGAGCCTCGTCACGACAGTCTTCGTTGTGTTGCTGGTTGGCGGGTTTATTGCCGTGAAGTATGTGTTCTAACCGGATGGATCCGGAGTTGAGAGATGGTGCTCGTTCAAGACAGGGCCGTAAAAGGTGAAGCGTATGGCCTCGGCGGTATCGCCCTCCTCATCGCCACGGGGGTCATCCTGACAGCGCTGGCGTTCGAACACTTGGGCGGATACCTGCCGTGTCCACTC
>CAZSNH010000300.1:0-4476 GCA_964607855.1 uncultured Hyphomicrobium sp.
AGTCCGTCGCCTGCCTCGAGGCTGGCAATATAAGCGCCTTGTGACAATGACTTGGCGCCCGCGGAATACGTTCCAGGAGCCTCTTCTAAGAGGTTGAGCGTCACATCCTCATTGCTCGAGGCGGGGCGCCCGACGTTGGCGGTCACGATCAAGCCGCGAACCGGAAGGCCTGAGGCATCGAGGAGTGAGAATGTAAGGAGCTTTCTCTCAGCGTCATGCGTGACGTCGCTCGTCCATCCCAATTCGGCCTGGCGCGCATCGGCCTCGATACGATCATTGTAATGCAGACCTTTGCGGTAGGGCTCGTTCGCGACGACTCCGGTGTGGGTCGATAGCGCCGTGCGGATAAAGTAGGCGTTGACACCGAAAACGATCGCAAAAAAGCCAATGAGGCCAGCGAGTACATCCCGGCCCGTCAGCTCTCGCGGCTTGCTGGCAGTGGTCATGATTATTGCGGACTCCGGAAAGTCGTTAGGCGCCGCGCAACGCGCCCCGATTCAATGTCGCGGACGACAATCGAGAAAGCCTGACCCGAGGCATTGAGCTTGGACAAATTGGCGGCGGGTACGACCACGAAAACCTTCATTTCGCTCAAGACGTCGGTGGGCACCGTGATGTGCGCGGGCCCGCCCTTCGCCTGTCCGGAAAGCGTCAGCCGCGCACCCTCGATACCCTCAATGCCGACTTCGAATTTTCGGGGTTCGTGCAATTTGTTGAGAACTTTCATCGTATAGCCGTTTCGGATGTCGCCGTTGGACAGGCGGACGTAAAACGGGTTGCGGTCGGCCAGAACATTTACTTCAAGCAGCGTGCGCTGGCTCAGCGCGTAAAGCATGATCGCACCGACGATGCCGATAAGCCCGGCATAAATAAGAGTTCGGGGACGAACGAGGCGCGGTTTGGCTGTACGGCCTTCCTTTCCGGCCTCGAGGCCAGCGATGGTTTCATAGGAAATGAGGTTCTTGGGCCGTCCGATGCGCTCCATGATGTCATCACATGCATCAATGCAAAGCGCGCATTGGATGCACTCGAGCTGCGCCCCGTTGCGAATGTCGATGCCCATGGGGCAGGCTGCGACGCACGCCTTGCAATCAATGCAGTCACCGCGCCCATCCCAGGATTTACCCTTTTGCAGCGGCCCGCGCGGTTCGCCGCGGTTCTCGCGGTAAGAGATGAGGTAGGACTCGTGATCGATCATGGCGCCCTGAATACGGGGCCATGGGCACATGTAGATGCAGACCTGTTCACGTGCGATGCCGCCGAGAAGATAGGTCGTGAAGGTCAGAATACCGACGAAGACGTAAGCCGGCATCGGGGCGGTGCCAGTCAGAAGCTGCTTGAAGAGCGTGGGGGCATCGGCGAAAAAGAACACGAACGCACCACCCGTCAGCAGGGCGATCAAAATCCAAGACAGGTGCGTCATCACCTTCTTGAAGATTTTCTCGGCGCTCCATGGCGACTTGTCGAGGCGGATGCGTGCATTGCGATCGCCCTGCCAGAAGCGTTCGACGGCCACCATGAGGTCCGTCCAGACGGTTTGCGGACAGAAATAACCGCACCACACGCGGCCCGCCAAAGCGGTGACGAGAAAAAGCGTTAGCGCGGCTAAGATGAGAATTCCGGTGACGAAGTAGAACTCCTGCGGCCAGATCTCGAGACCGAACAGGAAAAAGCGCTCATGCTCCATGTCCAGGAGCACGGCCTGATTGGGTAGATCCGGTCCGCGATCCCAGCGAACCCAGGGGATCGCGTAATAGATCCCGAGAGTGATCGCCATCAGGACCCACTTGAGGCGCCGGAAGGTGCCGCGGACGAGTTTCGGATAGACCTTTTGCCGGTCGGCGTAGAGGCTACGATCCGCGCGCCAGTTGATGGCCGATACGTCATGTGTTTCCACGTTCGTATCGGTTGATGGCTGAATCTTCTCGCGGCCGACCATTTCGTTCATAGGCCGGTTACTCTTTCATACCGCCCAGGCTCTGAAGATATACCGCCAGAGACTTGATTGTCACCTCGTCGAGACGCCCGCCCCAAGCCGGCATCATGCCGCCGCGGCCGGTCTCGATCGATTTGGCGATGTCCTCGGGACGGCCGCCGTAAAGCCAGATCGCGTCGGACAAGTTCGGTGCACCGAGTTCCTGATTACCCGTTCCCTTCTCGCCATGACAGGCCGCGCACTGCTCGGCGAAGATTGCCGCTCCGCGTCCGGCGGCAGCAGTGTCGGTCGCCTTTCCCGAGAGAGAGAGAACGTGTTGTGCCGTGTCGCTGATTTGTTCCGGCGTCAGGATCTGATCGAGCCCGAAACGCGGCATCAACGTCGAACGTGTCTCCTTGTGATCCGACCGGATGCCGACCTGGATGGTCTTCAAAACGTCCTCGATGTGCCCACCCCAGATCCACTCGTCGTCATTGAGGTTCGGGTAGCCAACGAAACCCTGGGCGCCGCGGCCATGGCAGGGCGAGCAGTTGGTGCCGAAGGCGGCCGCACCGCTGGCAACTGCGAAGCGCAGCAGCTCCGGATTTTTTCGAACGTCGGCTAGCGCCGTTTTCGCGAGCTCGTCGCGCATAGCCGATTGAGCCGCTTTGCCGGCCTCGACCTGCTGGCGAACCTCGTTCCTCGCGCTGTAGCCCAATACGCCCTTTGTGTAGTCATTAAACACCGGCCAGGCCGGATAGGCGATCCAGTAGCCGATGGCCCAAATGATGGTGGCATAAAAGGTATAGAGCCACCATTTGGGAAGCGGCTTGTTCAGCTCTTCGAGGTCGTTGTCCCAGACGTGCCCGGTCGTCTCAACACCGGTTGCTGCGTCGATTTTCTTTTCCATAGTCATGAATTTCCCCCCAAATTCTTGTCGGATCCGAGATCCAACGCGGATTTCTGTGCTGCGTCGAGCTTCTCCCGGTTTGTAAAGCCGAAGACGTAAACGAGCATGATGAGGAAGATCGCGATGAATAGGAGCAGCGAGACTGTGGTGCAGACACTCGCCACGGTTTCATAAGAGAACAGTTCCATTTCGCGCCTCCCGCTATCTCAGATTGGGGCCGGAGGCATCGAAGCTCGCAAAATCGACGAGCGTACCGAGCATCTGGAGGTAGGCGATGACTGCGTCGAGTTCCGTAAGGTGCTCCGCCTCTCCGTCGAAATTGGCAACCTTGGCCTTCGGATAGCGCGCGAGCAATGCCTTGGCTTCCGCACTATCGGGACTGACCTGAGCCTTGAGGTCTGTAGCGGCGTTCTTGATCATATCGTCGCTGTATGGGACGCCGATTGCGCTTAACGTCTTCAGCTTGTCGGCAATGTGGGCATCATCGACTTTGTTGTGGGCGAGCCAGGGATAGGCCGGCATGATGCTCTCGGGAACGACGGCGCGCGGGTTCAGCATGTGCTCGAGGTGCCATTGGTCCGAATACTTGCCCCCGACACGTGCCAGATCGGGTCCCGTGCGCTTGGAACCCCACTGGAAGGGGTGGTCATACATGCTCTCGGCGGCGAGGCTGTAGTGGCCGTAGCGTTCCACCTCGTCCTTCAACGTGCGGATCATCTGACTGTGGCACGTATAGCAACCCTCGCGCACGTAGATGTCGCGCCCGACGAGTTCGAGGGGCGTGTAGGGGCGCATGCCTTTCACCTTCTCGATCGTGCTGTCGACCCAGAACAAGGGTGCGATCTGGAAAAGTCCGCCGATGGAAACGACCACGAGGGAGAGAACCAGAAGCAGGATGGAGTTCTTTTCAATGACTTCGTGTTTCATGTTCTGATGCCCCCTCAAAGTGCCGGCTCAAGTCTCAGCGCCGGAGCAGCCGCAACGCGCGGCTGCTCGTGTGCATCGACAGGTTCATCACCACGAATGGTGCGCCAGATGTTGTAGGCCATGATGAGAGCGCCGAGGACGAACAGGCCACCGCCCACGGCGCGAATGACGTAATAGGGATGCATCGCTTCGACCGTCTCGACGAACGAATACCTGAGGAAGCCGAGGTTATCGTAGGCGCGCCACATCAGGCCCTGCATGATGCCAGACACCCACATCGCCGTGATGTAGAGAACGATGCCGAGAGTCGAGATCCAGAAGTGCCATTCGACCAAGCGGATCGAGTAGAGCGCCTTTCGGTTCCACAGCCAGGGAACGAGACAGTAGATGGCGCCAAACGACACCATGGCGACCCAGCCCAAAGCGCCCGAGTGAACGTGACCAATGGTCCAGTCCGTATAGTGCGAAAGCGAGTTGACGGCCTTGATGCTCATGAGCGGACCCTCGAAGGTGCTCATGCCGTAGAAGGCGACCGACACGACGAGAAGACGCACGACGGGATCGGTTCTGAGCTTGTCCCAGGCGCCGGAGAGCGTCATGAGGCCGTTGATCATGCCGCCCCATGAGGGCATCCAGAGCATGACCGAGAACGTCATGCCAAGTGTCTGCACCCAATCAGGTAGCGCCGAGAAGTGCAGATTGTGCGGACCGCCCCAGATGTAAA
>CAZSNH010000301.1:0-4471 GCA_964607855.1 uncultured Hyphomicrobium sp.
CGCCTGATGGAGTACCACTGGCCGGGGAATGTGCGAGAGCTCGAGAACTTCATCCGCCGTTTGGCGGCGCTGCATATACAGGACACGCTTTCCCTGCAACTGATCGAGCGTGAGTTGGCGGACGCCGCGCCCAGTCCGGCACTTACCTGCACGGAAGAGCCGAAGAATCTCTCCGAGATCGTCGAGAGATATTTGTCGCATTACTTTGCCGGCTATGGAAAAGAGCTTCCCCCGCCGGGGCTTTATGACCGGATAATCCGGGAGGTGGAACTCCCGTTATTGACGGCCGCTCTGGTGTCGACGCGCGGTAACCAGATTCGTGCGGCGGAGCTTTTGGGGCTTAATCGCAACACGTTACGTAGTCGGATTAAAGATCTTGATATTCAGGTCCTGCGAGCGCCCATGATTTCCAGCAGGACACAATGAAGGTTGATAAGAGGAACTCGATTTAGGGACCATCCTCAAGTTGTTGTGGAAGGATTCATTTACTGAGAAATAGCAGTCGCGAAAATGTCACAGTTCATCTATTGAATAATTTGCAACAACGTGTCTTTGCGAACACGTGTCAGACCTGCAACGCTTTTTGGATGCCATTCCCATCTCGTAAGCGGCCTAAAAAACGAGGCCCCACAAGGGGCGGACCAGCTGAAGGCTTCTTCGAACACTCGGCTGGTTTGCGAGATTTGTCAGTATGAAAACGGCGCAAACAGGAGCTGCCTCGAGGACTGCGGGACGATCCCGGCCACCTCTGCTCGATCCGAGCGACAATGTCACTTGGATCGGATTCGTCGTAATGGTGCTCTCTCTCGTCTCGGCGCTTGCGACCTTTCTAATTCTGACAGGGCTGACACCGATCGTTCCACGCAATGAGGTCGTGCTCGGCGCACTTTTCGTCAATGTACTCCTCATTGTCTCGATGTTCGTGGTAATCGCCTGGCAGGTGGCGAGCCTTTTGCGCGCTTGGCGCGAGAAAACTCCGGGCGCCCGCCTTCACGCCCGAATTGTTCTTCTCTTTTCGCTCATCGCGGCACTACCGGCAATTGTTCTAGCGTTGGCTGCCACGACCACGTTTTCCAGCTCGCTCGACAGTTGGTTCTCTAACCGCACGCGCACCATCATCCAAAATTCCCTCGACGTCGCACAAGCCTATCTCAACGAGCACGGGCAGGTGATCCGCACTGATGCCGTCAACATGGCGCGCGATATCGACGAGGCTGCGAAACAGGACGCGATTTCAGAGGCGGATCTGCAGCGTCTGCTTATCGCTCAGGCAGGCCTCCGCGATCTGCCGGCGGCTTATCTTGTCGACGGCGACGGCAAAGTCACGCTAACCGCCATCGAGGATCCCAAACTCGGATTCGTGCCGCCCCCGCCGAAAGCACTTGCCGATGTGGAGGGAGGGCAGGCGGTCGTCATTGCGCAGAAAGATCAGGCCCGTGTCGCCGCCTTAGTCAGGCTTTCTCAATTCCCAGGCAAGTATCTCTACATTGTGCGCGGAGTAAGTCCGCGCGTCATGGGGCACTTGAGGCTGACTGAGCAGAACGCGGACGAGTATCAGCGCCTCAAGGAAGCCCGCGGCGGGCTCAAGCTCGCACACGGGCTCATGTACACCATGATCTCCATGACGGCACTTCTCGCCGCCATTTGGGTCGGCATGTGGTTCGCAGGCCGCTTCGTTGCTCCCATTCGCCGCCTCATTTTGGCGGCTCAACAGGTCTCTATGGGGGAGCTGCAGGTGGTCCTGCCCGAGAAGCGCGGCGAGGGCGACCTGCGCCGTCTTTCGCACACGTTCAATAACATGACGCGCGAGCTCAAGGTTCAGCGAGACGCCTTGATGAGTGCCAACGAACAACTGAACGACCGCCGTCGCTTCATGGAAGCCGTTCTCTCGGGGGTGTCTGCTGGCGTCATCGGTCTCGACAGCCACGGCAAGATCACGCTTCTCTCCCGCTCAGCCGAACAGCTGCTCCGGCTCAATGCTGCGGACGCTGCCGGCCAGCCTCTTCAGTCTGTCGTTCCCGAATTCGCCGCTCTCCTCGAGCAACACGATGACGATCTGCGCAAACAGCGCGGCTCGCATCAGATCAGTCTCATGGTTGGAGAAGAGGAGCGCACCTTCTCCGTTCGCGTAACACGGGAAAAGGAAGGCACCGGCGACGTCGGCTCTGTTGTGACATTCGACGACATCACAGAACTAGTTACCGCTCAAAGAACAACGGCTTGGGCGGATGTCGCCCGGCGCATCGCACACGAAATCAAGAACCCGCTCACCCCTATTATTCTTTCAGCCGAACGGCTACGGAAAAAGTACGGGAAGGTTATAGCTCCGGAAGACCGGGAGACGTTTGATAAGTTGACGGCCACAATCGAGCGACAGGCCGGCGACATCAAAGGCATGGTGGACGAGTTCGCCTCTTTTGCCCGTATCCCGAAGCCTGTCATGGAATCCGGCGATCTTCGACACGCGGTGCAGGAACCTGTCGTTCTCTTCCGCGAAGGCCATGCCCGCGTCATCTACAACTTGCGGCTTCCGGAAACGCCTGTCATGGGCCTCTTCGATCGCCGCCTCATCACGCAGGCAGTGACGAACCTCGTCAAGAATGCAACCGAATCTGTCGAGGCGTGCGGCGAGGCCGGCATCAAGAAAGATCCTTCTTGGAAGCCCAAGGTCGAGGTGAGCCTTTCGGTTAGCGCGGGGACCGCCAACATAGACGTCATTGACAATGGCGTCGGCCTTCCCAAGCAGAACCGCTCGCGCCTCCTTGAGCCCTACGTGACGACAAAGGGGAGCAAAGGGACGGGCCTCGGACTTGCTATCGTGCAGAAAATTACCGAGCAGCACGGCGGCGTGCTGACGCTTGAGGACGCGCCATCTAGCGACCCGAAGGGCGCAGATGCACCCCAAGCCGGCGCCCTTGTCCGGATCAGTATTCCGCTGAGGCCCGCTGCACAACCAGAACCGGTCAAGGCGGATGATCGACCGAGCCGTGATTTGGCTGCTCCGGCAGCCGAGTAGAGAAATCAAGTAGTAAGTGCGCTAGGGAGTAACCGATGCCAGCCGATATTCTGATCGTCGATGACGAGGCCGATATACGCGACCTCATTTCGGGTATCCTTGAGGACGAGGGACATAGCGCTCGATTAGCACGCGATAGTGATGAGGCGCTGCGCGCCATCGAGCAGCGCCGGCCCAATCTGGTCATTCTCGACATCTGGCTGCAAGGAAGCCGGCTCGACGGGCTTGAAGTGCTTTCCGTCATCAAGCGCACCTATCCCGAGCTTCCGGTCGTCATTATCTCGGGTCATGGCAACATCGAGACTGCTGTCACCGCTATCAAGAGGGGCGCTTACGATTACATTGAAAAACCATTCAAGGCCGATCGTCTGGTGCTGGTGACGCTGCGCGCACTCGAAGCCTACCAGCTAAAGCGGGAAGTGAAGGAGCTGAAAGAGCGCTCGACTATCTCGGCTGAGATGATCGGCAAGTCGGTGGCCATGAACCAGCTGCGCGCCAACATCGAAAAAGCGGCACCCACCAATAGCCGCATCCTCATTCGCGGCGCCTCGGGCTCAGGCAAGGAATTGGCTGCTCGCGCCCTTCACCTTAAATCGCTACGCGCTAGCGGCCCGTTCGTTGTATTGAACGCCGCCGCCATGGCGCCAGACCGCATCGAGGAGGAACTGTTCGGCACGGAAGACCGAACGGGAGGTCCGCGCAAAGTGGGCGCTCTTGAGGAAGCTCACTCCGGCACGCTTTATATCGACGAGGTGGCGGACATGCCGCTCGAGACGCAGGGCAAGATCCTGCGCGTGCTCGTCGAACAGAAGTTCTTACGCATCGGCGGCACGCAGAAGGTGGCGGTCGACGTGCGTATTATTTCCTCGACCAGCCGCGACCTCGAGCGCGAAATGGCCGAAGGCCGGTTCCGCGAGGATCTCTATCACCGCTTAAATGTCGTCCCGCTTCGCGTGCCGAGTCTCGCCGAGCGCCGCGACGACATCCCCGATCTCATAGCTTATTTTGCGCAACAGCTGAGCCAAGCCTCGGGCCTGCCGCCACGGCGCATCGGCGATGACGCAATTGCGGTGCTGCAGGCACACGATTGGACGGGCAACGTGCGCGAGCTACGAAACAACGTCGAACGCCTCATGATCCTCGCGGGCGGCGCGCCCGACACCGTGATTACCGCCGACCTCCTTCCCCAGGAGATCGGTGCCAATGTTCCACTGCCCATCAATGGCGGGGCCGAGCACCTGATGTCGCTGCCGCTGCGCGAAGCGCGCGAAATTTTCGAGCGCGAGTACCTACTCGCGCAAATCAACCGTTTCGGCGGCAATATCTCGCGCACGGCGGAGTTCGTCGGCATGGAGCGTTCGGCGCTGCACCGCAAGCTGCGCTCGCTCGACCTGGTCGGCCACGCGCGGTTCGGCAAGTCCGACGCCTGAGCCCGGAAGCGGAGCGCCAGTCCCA
>CAZSNH010000302.1:0-4467 GCA_964607855.1 uncultured Hyphomicrobium sp.
TCGAGAAATATGCCGTTCGTTGCGGGGGCGGGCAGAATCATCGAAGCGGTCTCTTCGACGCGATCCTCATCAAAGATAACCACATCGTGGCTGCTGGCGGCATCGAAAAGGCCATAACCGCGGCGCGTCAACACGCCGGGCACATGACCAAGATCGAAGTGGAGGTCGACTCCCTGGAACAGCTCGATGAGGCTCTGAAATACCCAATCGATGCCGTTCTCCTCGACAACATGGCGCCCGAAATGCTTGCTAGGGCCGTGGAACGCGTAGCAGGTAGAGCCCTCACGGAAGCCTCCGGCGGAGTAAGTCTAGAAACGGTTCGGGCCATTGCCGAAACGGGGGTTGATCTCATCTCGGTCGGCGCGCTGACCCATTCTGCACCGGTGCTCGACATCGGACTTGATTTTGATGCGAATTCTTCAAGAAGGCGCTGATCGCCCGAGCGCTTGATTCCGCCACAGTTGATCATCAACTGAGTGCTTGGTATGGGCATCTTCAGGTCTCGCTTCGAGGCCGAAACAAAGATCAGGAACGTGACATGCAGGGCATTGTTATTTGGGGTCTGATCGCCATCCTCGGCGGCATCGCCGGGGCGGTGCTTGCGGGCTACAAGAACCGGGATTACTCAGCCTGGGCTGCCTGGTGCTTCGTTTTCCCGCCCCTTGTCATCGCGCTCGCACTTACTCCAAAACGCCAGGGGCCGCGGCCGCGGCAGCCAACCCTAGACGAGCAGGACAAGGGAAACTTCTAACGCTTCGCCTTCTTCGCACCCTTTACGTGCCTGCGTGGATCTGCGCCGGCTCGGATCGAGGCTTGGGCGGCAGCGAGGCGGGCTATCGGAATGCGGTAGGGAGAGCAAGAGACGTAGTCGAGCCCAGCTGCATCGAAGAAAGCCACCGACTTGGCGTCGCCGCCATGCTCGCCGCAGATCCCAGCCTTGAGCCCCGGCTTCGCCGAGCGGCCCCTCTCGATGGCAATCCGAACTAAGCCCCCCACACCCTCGGTATCGATCGAGACAAAGGGATCGATATCGAAGATCCCTCGGCCCGCATAGTTGGAGAGAATGGGGGCCGCATCATCGCGGCTCAATCCCAACGCGGTTTGCGTCAGATCATTCGTGCCAAAAGAGATAAATTCCGCGCCGTCCTTGCCCGAGACGATCTCGTCGGCCTTGAGGGCCGCGCGCGGCAACTCGATCATGGTGCCGATTTCACAATCGATACTGGCACCCGTTTCCTGTTCCACGGTCTGCTTCGTCGACCGAATGACGTCGGCCAGGAGATCGAACTCCTTACGATAGGCGACGAGCGGGATCATGATTTCGCACTTCACTTTGCGGCCCGCCGCCTTACCGGCCTCAACGGCCGCCTCGAAAATCGCACGCGCCTGAATTTCCGTGATTTCCGGATAGCGGATTGCGAGGCGACAGCCGCGAAACCCGAGCATGGGGTTTACCTCCGATAACTCGGTTACCCGAGCCTTGAGGCGCGCTACGGGGATGCCGAGCCCCACGGCAACCGTCTCGATTTCACGCTCGTTATGAGGCAAGAATTCGTGCAACGGAGGATCGAGAAGCCGGATGGTGACCGGATGCTCGCCCATGATCTCGAACAGCTCTAAGAAATCCTGCCTCTGCATGGGAAGGATCTTCGCGAGCGCGGCCCGCCGGCCATCTTCATTGGCGGCACAGATCATTTCCCGCATAGCGCGAATACGGTCGGGATCGAAAAACATATGCTCGGTACGGCAAAGTCCGATGCCCTCGGCGCCAAATGAGCGCGCGAGGCGGGCGTCGCGGGGCGTGTCGGCATTGGCCCTCACGGCCATCCTTCGAACCTTATCAGCCCAGCCGATGAGTGCTGCAAAATCTCCCGACAACTCCGGCTGGCGCATCGGCGCACGGCCCTGAAAGACCTGCCCACCCGAGCCGTCGATGGTGATGATTTCACCTGCCAGGAAAGTGCGCCCGCCAATTCGCATCTCCTTCGCCGTTTGATCGATCCTGAGAGCGCTGACGCCCGACACGCAGGGCACGCCCATTCCGCGTGCGACGACGGCGGCGTGGCTCGTCATGCCGCCACGCGCGGTGAGAATGCCGGCCGCCGCATGCATACCGTGAATATCCTCGGGACTTGTTTCGGTTCTGACCAGAATGACTGTGCGGCCCTGCGAACGTGCGGCCTCGGCTTCATCCGGGTCGAAGACGATTTCGCCAGCCGCCGCTCCGGGGGAAGCCGGCAGACCGCGGGCAATCACATCGAGCTTTTGCGAAGTGTCAATCCGCGGGTGCAAGAGCTGGTCCAGTATGCTTGGATCAAGCGCCATGATCGCTTCTTCGCGCGTCATGATCCCTTCGTTTGCGAGATCGACGGCAATCTTGATGGCGGCCTGCGCCGTGCGCTTCCCAGATCGCGTCTGCAGAAGCCAGAGCTTGCCTTCCTGAACGGTGAACTCGACGTCCTGCATATCCCGGTAATGCCGTTCAAGACGCTCGAAATAGCTTTTGAGCTCGGCAAAGACGTTGGGCATCAGCGTTTCGAGCGATGGCGAGCTATCGGACGCATTCTGCCTTGCCGCATCCGTCAAAGCTTGTGGCGTTCGTATTCCGGCAACGACATCCTCGCCCTGCGCATTGAGAAGGAACTCGCCGTAAATTTCCTTTGCTCCCGTCGAGGGATTACGTGTGAAGGCAACGCCCGTGGCACTCGTCTCGCCAAGGTTTCCGAACACCATGGCCTGGACATTGACGGCCGTTCCCCATTCCTCGGGAATTGCATGAAGACGCCGGTAAGTCTGCGCGCGCGCCGTCTGCCAGCTGCCGAAGACAGCGCCAATCGCACCCCACAACTGCTCGTTCGTGTCCTCTGGAAAAGGCCTCCCCAGCGCATTTGTTACCGCCTCCTTGTACTCCTCGATAATTTCGAGCCAGTCGTCGGCCAAAAGCTGGGTGTCGAGGCTTAGTCCGTTGAGGTTTTTGAAATTGTCGAGAATGTCCTCGAAGACCCCGTGGTCCATGCCGAGAACAACGCTCGCGTACATCTGGATAAAGCGCCGGTAACTGTCATAGGCGAAGCGTGCATCGCCCGAGCGCGCGGCAAGGCCTTTGACAGTACGATCATTGAGACCAAGATTGAGGATCGTGTCCATCATGCCAGGCATTGAGACGCGTGCGCCAGAGCGGACCGAGACGAGAAGCGGCATCTTTTCGTCGCCGAAGCGCGCTCCAGTTACCTTCCCGATTTCCGCAAGGGCAGAAAGCACCTCGCTCTCGAGACCGGCCGGCAGGCGGCGCCCGTTCGCGTAATAGTCCGCACAGACCTCGGTCGTTATGGTGAAGCCCGGCGGCACCGGAAATCCGAGGCGGGCCATCTCTGCGAGGTTGGCGCCCTTACCGCCGAGGAGATTGACGAGATCCGAGCCTCCCTCCAAACTACCGGTGCCGAAGAGATAGACCCGCCTTTTTCTGCCGGGTGTTGACGCCGCCGTTGCGGACGCCCGCTTCGCCTTTTTCTCGGATCTCTTCGCCGGCCCTGCCATCGCGCCCGCTCCACGATAGAATTTGAATCGAGGTCGGCGATCGCCTCCCCCTTGTGTTCAAATACCAGTCCAAGCAGCCATGAAAAAGAGAGAGACCACTTTCTGACCCACTTCCTCGCGGATTTTGCGCTTGCAAGCCTTTGACGTCATCCTCGAGATCGCGCACTCTGCCCTTTAACTCCCCATCATTCGACGGACCTTCCCATGACAGACCACTTGCCGGGCGTCCTTCTGCGGATTGAGCAGAATCAAGATGCGGCCTTGAAACGTCTCTTCGAGCTTCTGAGGATCGACAGCGTATCGACGGACCCGGCGTTCAAGGCAAGCTGCAAAAACGCTGCCCAGTGGTGCGCAGAGACGCTGAGGGAACTGGGATTCGCGGCAACCGTTCACGAGACGCCTGGCCATCCCATGGTGGTCGCGCACGACGGTTCGAGCCCTGACGCGAAAAGCCCACATGTGCTCTTCTACGGTCATTACGATGTGCAGCCCGCCGATCCGCTCGAGTTGTGGACATCGCCCCCTTTCGAACCTCAGATCGTGAAGGATGAAAAAAACGGCGAAGTCATCGTCGCGCGCGGGGCCGAGGACAACAAAGGGCAGCTCATGACCTTCTTCGAGGCCGTAAGAGCATGGCGGGAGACGGCCGGCCAACTGCCCATTCGCGTCTCGGTGCTTCTCGAAGGCGAGGAAGAGTGCGGCTCGCCCTCGCTTCCCGGGTTCTTGGAAAAAGCAGGCGCAGAGCTCAGAGCTGACATGGTTCTCGTCTGCGACACCGGACAATGGGACAAAGACACGCCCGCTATCACCACCATGCTGCGCGGCCTTATCGGCGATGAGATCGTTCTTACGGGCCCATCACGGGATCTTCACTCGGGAATTTATGGTGGTCCTGCCATGAACCCGATCCGCGCCCTTGCTCGCATCATG
>CAZSNH010000303.1:0-4035 GCA_964607855.1 uncultured Hyphomicrobium sp.
CGTAATCGCTGCCGGCCGCGAATAAAGCGGTGCCACGAATTTGAAATTGGCCTTCAGCCAGTCTTGAGGCCGAAAAAGGGGCATCCTGAAATAGAGGTAGCTGTGCAGCAGATACATGATCCACGACCGCTCCTTCGAGCGCGCCAAGGCATAGGCATCTCGCCAGCCTGCGGCGGACGATTCCACCGCCAGATGATTTCTCTCGACGAAGGTGACAAGACTGCTCACGTCGCCGGCATCTAGAATGAGCCCGAACCGGTGTGAGGCCATCTCGAGGAGCGCACTCGGCGTCTTCGCCTCGTTCCAAATCGAAAGCAGATCCTTGGCCACCGAGTCAATTTGAATATATCGATGCTGGAGAGGATCGTACACGAGCCACGAGCTTTCTCCTGAGGGCGATGAAGCCCCTCGCTCGAGACTGAGATCCTGCCTCAGGACCGGTAGTGGTCGCTCGTTTGCCTCGGCCAATCGCGCGTTCATAGGCCTGTCCACTGGCGGAGTACGGTCAGAGGCCTACGGAACAAATAGTAAGCTAGAGGGACCTTGTGACCGTAAATTTGCGCTGTTCCGCGGACGCCGAGGCGCGGCGGTCTATCCGAATCCTGGAATTGAGCGATGACCTGAAACGCCACCTGATTGCCGGGCCTGGGCCGCGCCAAGTAGTCGGCAAGGCTAATCACGCCTTCTCTCGGCCGCAGCGGATCCGAATCGAGGAAGAGCTTCACCCGGGCACCACGCTTCAGAACGATGGCATCACCGACGGGTACCTCGATGACAGCCTCGACCTCCGCCGGATTGGCGATTTCCATTAGCCGCTCACCAATCGAAACGGGCCGGCCGACGAGCTGCTTCTTGTCACCGAAGACGGCAATCCCCGAGCGAGCCGCGCGCACCTGAAGACGCTCGAAAAGCTCCATCGCCAAATCGCGCTCGGCCGTCTTGAGAGCAAGCTCAGACATCAAGACCCCAAGCTCGTGCCGCCCCTGCGGATCTTCGAACGCCATCTGAGTGGCCTTCTTGAGCCGGGCATCTGCGACGAGAATCTCGCGCTCTGCAATCTCGAGACGGTTCTTCAAAACCGTATCGTTGAAGCGCACCAGCACTTCGTTCTCGGAAACGGTCGAATTGGGCTCGACCGCGACCTCCTCGATGATGCCTTCGATCGGTGCCGAAACAACGAATCCGTTCTTGGGCCCCACCTCGAAGGGGGCGAGTACCGTCATCGATACAGGCACGACCATGAGCAGCAGAACGGCGAGGCAGCAGGCCAGTGCCGTCGTCCGCCCGAACAGCCATTTGAGATCAAATTTTCGTCCGGTGCTAAGCTCGCGGATGGCATGCGCAAACGTCTCGCTCAAGCGTTCGCCAACAACAATGTCGGCTTCCGTCCAGGGCTGCTCTCTCGTCAAGAGCATGCCCCCGATGACCGCTTGACGACGGTTGAGAAAGGGCAGCCACAAGAGCCAAGTGAAGGGGTAGCCCGCAATGAAATCTTTGTTATCGCCCGAATAGGCCCCAAACTCGAATTCCTTGCGCGCCGAAAGACCGCCTTCGTTTCTCAGGCCGTCGATGATTTTCTCGAAAGTGATGACGAGAGGCGATGACCGATCGACCGCTGGTAGACCAGAGATCGCTTCGAGGGTGATGCCCTCACCGGACTTGGCACCGAAGACGAAAACCTGCCGAGCACGTGTCACCTTTCGGGTTTCGCTGGCGATCAGGAAGTTCAGCTCTGCGATGGTGCCCGCCTTGCGCGCTTCGGCTTCGATATTGAGAAGCGCCAGAAGTCCTGCTGTCGCCCCCTGTTCCGCGGTGCGAGCTGGCTGGGCCGGTTTCTGGGCAGGCTTTTGGGCCGCTGCATCGGGCGTGATGGTCTGACCAGACTTCGAAGCCATTTCATCCCTCGTCTTGTGCGAAACGCGCCGAACCGCTCATTCCGGGCAGAACATCAACTGGCGTTTCAACGAAACGCGCCGAGACCTTGATCGTCTGGCTGATGGTATCCACAGCAGCGCCAATGCGACTGACTGCTCCTTTGTACGAGCGCCGGGTCTCATCGATGAGGAAGTTGAATTCCGATCCCGGCTTGAGCCATTCGAGCCAGTGAGACGGTAGAATGAGCTCGATCTCCATTTCGCCGGCTGCAAGGATCTGGATGAGCGGCTTATTCATCGCCGGCATTTCGTGCTCTCGAATTCCGAGTTCCGCGACCCTGCCGTCGAACGGTGCCTTGATCACGCATTGATCGAGCCGGACCTTGAGAGCATCCGCTTCGGCTGCCGCTTTCGCCATGCGCGCTTTCGAAATCTCGACATCCTGCTTGTTGCCGGCATCCCTCTTCTCAAGGAATAGGTTGGTGTCGACGTTGATCTCCATTTCCCGCAAGTGAGCCACCGCGGAAGCGAGCTCGGCTTCGTAGCGCCTGCAGTCAAAAGCAATAAGGATATCGCCCTTCTTGAACGATTGCCCTTCTTTGAAGCCCACCTTGGCTACGGTGGCGACGATTTCGGTCGAGATGGTGGCCTGCTCCGCCGGCTTGACCACACCGCGAATAGGCAACCCGCGCAATTTGGCATCCGTTGCGCTTCGTTCGCCGGAGATGGCCGCGGCCATGCCGGCCGCTGTAATTGCCGCGAAGCAAAGGGCGGACACGCCCCAACGGATCAGCCAGTTTCCTGTCATCATGGAATGCCCGCCGTATGCTCGAGAAAATCGAAATTGCCCTGCTCAATACGTCCATTGCGCAGCTGCGCCGCGACAGTTGCCACACTCGCCGAGCGGTCGATGTAAGCATAATCGCCGTCGATGCCCATTGAGGCATACATGTTGGCGATTGCGCTTTGCATGCCGGCATAAGCGATGTCATACTTGGCCTCGCCGATGAGGGCGTTCAACTCCTCCCGGATCACGGTCTGCTGGCTCACGCGTTCCGCCGCCGCCTCTTGGCGGATCTGGGCAACAAGACGGTTTTGGACAGAGCGATATTCGGAAGCGACTTTGAGCTCCTCGACGAAGTGCCGGTAGCGTATCCGGCTCACATGGACCTGGGTCATGATAGCCATTGTGAGCGCACGCGCCCGCGCCGCCAGCAGATCCTGTTGCGTTTCGATGACGTTCGACTTGGCGGGGTAGCTGAATACCTTGAGCAGGTTCCAGCTAGCTTTCGCGCCCCAGCTCACCCAATCGTTGTTGAGCAGGAAATCATTACTGTCGAAGTCGAGGCCGGAGTAGGGCTGGAGCCCGGGGAGGAGCTCGAGGAGAGCAGCGTGCGATTCGTGCACGTTGATGCGCTGCTGATACATGTTCTCGCGCAACTCGGGACGGTTACGAATGGCAACATTGATGGCCCAATCAAGCCGCAAGGCCGCCGGGCGGCCTTCAAGGCTTCTCCGAGACACAGCTAATGTGAAGGGCGTGCCGGGCGGCAAATTCATGAGCGCGGCCAGTTGAGATTGCGCGACGACAAGTTCGCGCTGCAAATCCTTGATCGTTCGCCTGATCTCGACGAGCTCGCGCTCGTAGGTGAGTGCCGAGATCGGTGAGGCCTGGCGGCTCGAGGAAACCGCCCGCGCGTTGTCGAGGGCCGTTTGCGAACTCACCTCCAGCGTCCGCAGCTTGTTGACGAGACGCTGCGCACTGACCGCACGCCAGTAGGCCGTACGAACGTCCTCGATGATGCGCTGTGTGACCTTGCGCTGAAGTTCCTCTCCGATAAGAACTTTGTCGGCAGCCTGACGCGCGCGAACGTAGGAAAGGCCAAAATCCAGAATATTCCAGCTGAATTCGATATCTGCCGTTCGGATGTCTTTTTCAGTCGATGTCGATGCGCCGAAGTTCGGGACCCCCGTGACGAGATTGAGGCTGCTCGAAGCGTCATAGTTGTTGCGTGCGGCATAACCGGTGCTTGAGACGGCGTTCGGCAGCATGTTGAAGTGTGAGAGATCGAGCTCGGCAACGCGCAGAGCGGTCTGTACGGCCTCGACATGGTAGTCGAGGTTGTATTTCAAAGCCCGCGCCATGGCCTCGTAGAGGTCG
>CAZSNH010000303.1:4045-4457 GCA_964607855.1 uncultured Hyphomicrobium sp.
TGTACCGGCTCCTGATCGGCGGTGACCGTCGATAGATTGACCTTGGCGGCAACATCGATTTCCTCGGACGTCAGCGGGCGTAAGGGAACGCTGCAGCCGACGCAAACTGCGGCGCAGAGCAAGCCGAAACAGAGCGCTACGACCCTGTGACCGCGCATTCTTGGTACCCGCCCCTCTGCGGTCAGATCCGGTACATATGCAACACAGCAAGACGAGAGAGCCCTCAGGACGCGCGGTCACTTCCCCCTGATCCGCCAAAGGCTTCCCTGCTCGAACTCAGCTGTTGACAACTCTCAAGGTTTTCCACGCTCCCCGAGCGCAGCAACCGTTGATTGCTGTCCGAACTATCAGGTTGTGACTGATTCTGAACGGTCCTAGCAATCGCCGATTAGCTTGTGATTTCGGAATATTG
>CAZSNH010000304.1:0-4454 GCA_964607855.1 uncultured Hyphomicrobium sp.
GCGCCGTCGTAAAGCCCATGAAGTCGCCGACGGTCGCCGTGTTATTGGCGATCCACCCATAGGCGAGGGCGACCACCCCGGCGACCGCAATTCCGCCGAGCGCTTCGAGCAGCGATTCCAGCCGCGCGCGATGCGACACGGCTTTCAGCCGCAATTTGAAGATCTGCTCGAAACTTTGATTGAGCCTGCTCGTTGCGTAGTTTTCGAGCTTGAAGGTCTTGATGAGACGCACACCTGAAAGTTTTTCAGATAGCAAAGCAGTAAGCCCGCCGAGTTCCTGTTGCGTCATGGAAGCGTTCCGCCTCAGACGCCTTGAGATGACCGTGATGGGAATGCCGGCAATGGGGTAGAGCCCGAGCACTATGATAGATAACACCCAATCGAGCCACAACATCGAGCCAATCAACGCGATGACCGAGAGGGTATCGCGCATCACCGTATTGAGCGAGGCCTGCACCGCGTGCTGGATAAAAGTGACGTCGTTCGTTAATTTCGACATGAGCCTGCCTGGCGCATCGCGCGACAGGCGGGCGAAATCGGCGAGCATGAGATGATCGAAAGCCCGCCTCTGGATATCGGTTGAAAGGCGCAGCACGATCCGCTGTGTAGCGACCGTCTGAAGGTATAGAAAAGTGCTGCGTGCAGCCGTAATGGCGACGATGGCGGCGATCACGTAGGGCAGCCAGGTCGGATCGCCTTTCATGAGCGTGTCGAACGCGAACTTGATGACAAGGGGATAAGAGCCGGTTGCAGCAGCGAGCGCGCCGGTCAGAAGCGTGGCCATGACGATCTGGCGCCAGCGGGGAACAATCCAGTCGTGAATAAAGCGTCCGAGCAGCGAGCGCGCATAGGCATCGAACGGCATGCGGCGCGGCTTTGAACGATTGCCTTTTGCGCCGTCGCCCCCCTCGCCGGAACCTCCGCGCTCCTCAATTATCGATTCGTCTCGCGGTTCGACTGACATTAGCCGTTCTGCAGCTCCGACTCCGCCCCCGCATTCGAAGCGGCCGCTCCCGGGTCGAGCAATCGATGCAAGTGAACGATGAAATAGCGGATCATCGCGTTGTCGACGGTCCTCTGTGCCGCGCCTTTCCAGGCCGCGTATGCGGAAGCGTAGTCGGGATAGATCCCAACCACATCGAGGTGCGCGAGGTCGCGAAACTCGACGCCTTCGAGCGACTTCAATTCGCCGCCGAAAACGAGATGTAGAAGCTGCTTCTTCGTCCGTGCGCTCTTGGCCATCCTTGCCAACCTCATCGCATCACAGGTTCAAGATGAGGTTCCTGCCCCAAGGCTCTTGCGAGGGCAACTATTTTGGCGCTTGGCTCGCGGTCGGAATGGTCGCATGGAAAGCCGCTCGGCCGTAAGCGCCCGCCCAGGACGGAAAGGATGAATGACGCCCTCAGCGCAACTCACTCGCTCCTCACATAACGAGGACTAGGCGCGGAGCAACGTGGTCGTGAGCGCAACCCTGCTCAGCTCAGGATGCCGATGATTTCCATTACCCACGGAACCATCATCAGAAGCATCAGAAGCACCCAGAGTGCGAGGCTATCAAATTGGGACTCAGTCATGTCCGTCCCCTACTTAAATAGCGAGTCGTGACTTCCCTGATGAGCTAGAATAGCCCCCAAAAATACCGATGAAAAGGCCATTCATCAGGCCATCCAGATCTATTGAGAACATGAAATCAAGGCCGGCAAACCCTCGAATCGTTGATGATTCCGGCGCTTTGTCCGGGCTTCTTCACATCGGGCCTATTCCTGGCTACACGTCCGACGCCGGGCTCCATGGTCCCAGAGCAGGTACGAGGCGTTCAGGATTGGACGAATAATGACGCAAAACCCCTACGAGACGAACCTTGACAGGAACGCAGCCAATTTTCAGCCGCTGACGCCCCTTTCTTTCCTGCAGCGATCGGCCAGCGTCTTTCCGGATCAACTTGCGGTCATTCACGGTGCCTTGCGGATAAACTATAGGCAATTCTATGCGCGCTGCCGCCAACTCGCGAGCGCGCTCGCCCAGCGCGGCATTGGCGTGGGCGACACTGTATCAGTCATGCTTTCGAACTCGCCTCCAATGCTCGAAGTCCACTACGGCGTACCGATGACGGGTGCCGTGCTCCATTCCATCAATACCCGACTGGACGCTGCCATTATCGCCTTTCAACTCGACCACGCGGAAAGCAAGGTCCTCGTTATCGACCGGGAGTTCTCCGCCGTCGTCAAGCAGGCGCTCGCGCTCGCCAAGGTGAGACCCTTCATAATCGATTTTGACGACAAGGAATTTCCCCAGACCGGCGAACACCTCGGTGATATCGATTATGACGAGTTCCTGGCCGGCGGTGATCCTGAATTCACCTGGCGCCAGCCGGCCGACGAGTGGGAATCCATTTCCCTCAATTACACGTCGGGAACCACGGGCAATCCGAAGGGCGTCGTCTACCACCATCGTGGCGCGGCCCTCATGTGCTATGCGAACTCGCAGGCTTCGAACCTCGGCAAGTTTCCGGTCTATCTCTGGACGCTGCCGATGTTCCATTGCAATGGGTGGTGCTTCACGTGGACGCTCGCGCTGGTGGCAGGCACCCACGTCTGCCTTCGCTGGGTCCGGCCGAAGGCCATGTATGATGCAATTGCCGATCACAGGGTTACCCATCTCTGTGGCGCGCCGATCGTCATGTCGACTCTGCTCAACGCCCCGGCTGATGAAAGGCGGGCAATCTCGCACAGGGTCAATTTCAACACCGCTGCGGCTCCGCCTCCCGAAGCGGTCCTCGCCCGGATGTCGGAAGCAGGCTTCGATGTCACGCACTTATATGGGCTCACGGAGACTTACGGGCCTGCCACCATCAACGAGTGGAAGGCCGAATGGGATTCGCTCGAGCCGTCGCAGCGCGCTGCCAAGAAGGCCAGGCAGGGCGTGCGATACCCGGCGCTCGAGGATCTCACCGTCATGGACCCGGCGACGATGACCCGAGTGCCTAACAATGGAGAAGTCCTCGGCGAAGTCATGTTCCGCGGCAATATTGTCATGAAGGGCTACTTGAAGAACCCGAAGGCAACGGCAGAGGCTTTCCATGGCGGCTGGTTCCACTCAGGCGACCTCGGCGTGCTCCACCCCGACGGCTACATCCAGCTCAAAGACCGCTCCAAGGACATCATTATTTCCGGTGGCGAGAACATTTCTTCAATCGAGGTCGAGGACGTACTCTACAAGCATCCCGCGGTCGCGCACTGCGCCGTCGTCGCGAAGCCCGACGAGAAATGGGGGGAGACGCCCTGCGCCTTCGTGGAATTGAAGCCGGGCGCGGCGGCGACGCAGGACGAAATTATCGCCTGGTGCCAAGCGCATCTCGCACGATTCAAGTGTCCGCGGCACGTCGTATTCACAGAAGTGCCGAAAACCTCGACGGGCAAAATCCAGAAATTCAAGCTCCGCGACATGGCAAAGGATGCCTGATCCTTAGCGCCGAGCGCTTAAAGAGGCCCCGCGATCAACTTGCAGCTTGTCTACTATAGCTGCCCCCCCGGCTGGACGAGCCTGTACCGGAGGGGTGACACTAAAGCGACATTGCAATTTTCGTGAGCGTAGGCACACCCTACTTCTTCGCGTGCAAACGCGCGCCTCAGCATCGGCTCGCACGCAAGCTTCCCCTCAAACCACGGGGATAATCAAAGTAGACCCACCATGCCTACTCTATGATGATCGAGACCTTAGTGACGCAGATCGCGTTCAAGGCGAGAAATCTCGTCCTTCAGTCTCAGTTTTTCCTGCTTGAGGCGACGAATAACGATATCGTCCGACCCCGGTCTAGCCATCTCTTCTTCTAGCCGGCGCTTCAATTGCCGGTGCTTCTCTGAAAGTTCCTGGAGATGTGCCGCTAGCGCCATCATGACCTCCTTCTCAGAGTTAAGACGGAAGAATTGTGACAGATTGGCAACGATTTGTCTATTTGAAGCTCACTTTCAATAAACAGCTGCCTAACCGGGGATGCGGGCTCTTCCTCATGTTGGAAATATGAACAGAAACCCAAAACTACCAAGAGAATCAGAATAAAAGCGGCTAACTCACTTGCAGTCCGGCCAAGAGCGGCAGATAAAGGCGCTCTAGGCCTGCGGTCGAGGAGGATGCAGAACTCGAGCTGACGATATGCAGCGTCAAAACGATCGTGAGCTTCGCGAAGAACTCGTGAGGCTCAGAGCCGAACATCGTCAGTTGGATGAAGAAATCGTGGCACTCGAAGCGAGTGGCACGGCCGATCAGCTTTTGATTCGTCGGCTGAAGAAAAAGAAGCTTGGGATCAAAGACCAGATCACAACCATCGAAGATCAGCTAACGCCCGACATTATTGCTTAACGCGCTAAGCGCGAATACTTCGAATTGGACCAATTCGCTCCACACCACATTTTTCCAAAACCCTTGCCAGCCGTTACAGCAGCCTCTAAACCGCC
>CAZSNH010000305.1:0-1648 GCA_964607855.1 uncultured Hyphomicrobium sp.
GAGCGGCGACGGATATTGCTGCTTGCCCCGTCCCTCCTTTACGTTAAGCCGACTGTACCCCGGCCGCTCTTTGGGCTGCCGGTGTTTTGACATCGGTTTTTCGACGGGGGTTGGATTTTTGATGGATACCTATTTCACTCTGGTCACCGTTGTGGCCCTCGGGTTTGGCTACCTTCTGGGTTCGATCCCCTTCGGTCTCATTCTGACGCGCATGGCAGGTCTCGGCGATGTGCGTAAGATTGGTTCCGGAAATATCGGCGCAACGAACGTGCTGAGAACCGGGCACAAGGGGCTCGCGGCGGCAACACTTTTGCTGGACGCCCTTAAAGGTACGGCCGCGGTTCTCATTGCGCATCATTTCGGCGCTCAGCAAGGAGTAGCGATATTGGCGTCATTGGTGGCCGGCCTCGGCGCGTTTCTCGGCCATCTCTTCCCAGTTTGGCTCAAATTCAAAGGGGGTAAGGGCGTCGCAACCTATATCGGCGTGCTGTTGGGGGCTGTCTGGCAAGGGGCAGCCCTATTCTGTGGCATTTGGCTTATCGTGGCACTGGCAACGCGATACTCTTCGCTCTCAGCCCTGTTTGCGAGCCTCGTCACTCCGATCGCGCTCTACGTCATGGGAGAGGTACCCGCGGCATTGTTGTCGGGACTGATGACGATATTCCTATTGTGGAAGCACCGCGCCAACATCGAGCGCCTGACGAAGGGCGAGGAGCCAAGAATCGGTGCGAAGTCGTAGCCAGGCATCCCTTTTCACGCCGGCTCCGCTGCCGGTCGCGAGGCTCGAGGATACCGAGCGTATCGCTTGTCTGCGTCTCATCCGATCATCTAATGTCGGCCCCGTTACGTTTCGTGAACTCATCAATCACTACGGCGGGGCCGGCAAGGCACTCGAGGCGCTCCCCGATCTCTCGCGCCGTGGCGGATCGCGATCTTTGCAGATCTGTCCCAAACATCGCGCCGAAGCCGAACTCGAAGCTGCCCATCGGGCAGGCGCCGAAGCGATTTTCACCATCGAGCCCGGCTATCCGCCGGCACTAGCCGCGATCGATGCGCCTCCTCCCATGCTTTATGTGAAGGGCAGGGCCGAATACCTCACGTCGCCTGCCGTCGCCATTGTGGGTTCGCGGTCGGCGTCGGCAGCCGGCCTCAAGCTTGCGCGGATGTTCGCTACCGATCTGGGCGCGGCTGGATATGCGATCTGCTCCGGTTTGGCGCGCGGCATCGATGCGGCTGCGCATGAAGCAGCCCTTAAGAGCGGCACAATCGCTGTCCTCGCCGGTGGAATAGACTTTGTCTATCCGCCCGAACATGCAGCGCTTCAGCATCGCATTGCCTGCGAAGGCGTTCTGATCACTGAGCTGCCGCCAGGGTTCGTGCCGCGGGCCAACGATTTTCCGCGCCGGAACAGGATCATTTCAGGACTGGCGCTTGGCGTCGTGATTGTAGAAGCTGCCCGCAGGTCGGGAACGCTCGTCACCGCGCGTTATGCGGCCGAGCACGGCCGCGAGGTGTTTGCAGTTCCCGGGCATCCGCTCGACTCGCGTGCCGAAGGCACGAATCAGCTCATTAAGACAGGTGCGACGCTCGTTACTTCTGCAGTAGACGTTCTGGAAGCGCTGGCACCCATTGCTGGCAATGGGAGGCC
>CAZSNH010000305.1:1658-4424 GCA_964607855.1 uncultured Hyphomicrobium sp.
TTTCGCGAGCCGCCGCTTATCCGTGGTCCGCTTCCGATCGAACCTCGCCCGCTTCCGGAGATTTCCGATCGTGACCGCGACAAGGTTCTGGCAGCCCTTGGTCCGCATCCCATTGAAGTGGACGAAATTTTGCGCGCGACGGGTCTCGACGCGCGCGCCGTTCAGATCGCGCTTATGGAACTCGACCTCGCGGGCCGGATCGAGCGGCACGGATCCCAGCTGGTTTCGAAGATTGATTCTCTAAGCGAAGGTTCTAGCGTACGAGGCGCTTCTGCTCAGCCGCTGCCAGAATGACGACCTCAAAGGCTGCGACCAGGATGCGCCAATTCTGATGCTGAGCCATACGCTGGAGTTCGGAAACCATATCCTGAATGTAGTCGAGATGAGTAAGGGCCGACGCGGCGACCTCAGCTTCGGCGCGTTCATCGGGTTGTGGTTTTTCTCCGTGTCCCTCGGCGGGGACGGCCATCGATGATTGCTTCGCTTTCATGGGAGGTTTCCGCATTTCAACCATAGCAAGAGCGTTATACGTAACAAAACTCAAGATTGCAATTCTGCCGAATGCACGTCAAGGGTGCCGAAGCCGTTTTATGCCGCCCTCTTGGACATTTAGCCTTTATTGACAGTGTGAAGATTCACCGACTAGATGCCTCCCTGATTGGCACTCAATTTGCCTGAGTGCTAACCTGCGAACTCAAGAACTGAATCAAATCCAATCTGATCGCGAAAGGCATGTAATCGCAATGAAGTTCCGACCCCTCCACGACCGCGTGGTCGTCAAACGCGCTTCGAACGAGACCAAAACCGCCGGTGGCATCATCATTCCCGATACCGCCGGCGAAAAACCTCAGCAGGGAGAGGTGGTGGCGGTGGGCCCCGGGGCGCGGGACGAAACCGGCAAGCTCGTGCCGCTCGATATCAAGAAGGGCGACAAAGTGCTGTTCGGCAAGTGGTCGGGCACGGAAGTCAAGATCGATGACACCGAGCTCCTCATCATGAAGGAGAGCGACGTCATGGGTGTGATCGAGAAGTAAGTCACGCCGGCTCGCACGATTTTCCAGAGACGGTTCCAAAATTCACTTCGGGCCCCGCGTTTCGGCGGTTGGCCGGACCAAGCGGAGCGAGATGATGGCTTCCAAAGACGTAAAGTTTTCTTCCGACGCGCGCGAGAAAATGCTGCACGGCGTCGATATTCTGGCCAATGCCGTCAAGGTCACGCTGGGCCCCAAAGGCCGTAATGTCGTGATCGAAAAGTCGTTTGGCGCACCGCGCACAACGAAGGACGGCGTTACGGTTGCCAAGGAAATCGAGCTCGACGACAAGTTCGAGAACATGGGCGCGCAGATGGTCCGCGAAGCCGCCCAAAAGACAAACGATCTCGCAGGCGATGGTACGACCACGGCGTGCGTGCTGACGCAAGCCCTCGTGCGCGAGGGTCTCAAGTCGGTCGCTACCGGCATGAACCCGATGGATTTGAAGCGCGGTATCGAGAAAGCCGTGGCGCAAGTCGTTGAGGAAATCGGAAGAAAGTCAAAAAAGGTCAAGAATTCGGCCGAGATCGCCCAGGTCGGAACGATTTCCGCCAACGGGGAAAAAGCGATTGGCGACATGATCGCAACCGCCATGCAGCGCGTCGGCAATGAAGGCGTGATAACGGTTGAAGAAGCAAAAAGCTTGGAAAGCGAGCTTTGCGTCGTCGAGGGCATGCAGTTCGATCGCGGATACCTCTCGCCCTATTTCGTCACCAATGCCGACAAGATGGTGGCTGAGCTCGATGAGCCCTACATTCTCATTCATGAGAAGAAGCTCTCTTCGTTGCAGCAGATCCTCCCCGTGCTCGAGTCGGTCGTTCAGACGGGAAAGCCGCTCCTCATCATCTCAGAGGACATCGAAGGCGAGGCATTGGCAACGCTCGTGGTCAACAAGCTTCGGGGCGGTCTCAAAGTGGCGGCCGTAAAGGCACCGGGATTCGGCGACCGCCGAAAGGCCATGCTCGAGGACATCGCAATCCTCACCAACGGCCAGACGATTTCCGATGATCTTGGAATCAAGCTTGAAAGCGTAACCCTCAACATGCTGGGCCGCGCCAAGCGCGTCTCGATTACCAAAGACGACACAACGATCGTCGACGGCGCGGGTAAGAAAAAGGACATCGAAGCCCGCGTCACTCAGATCAAGGCCCAGATCGATGAAACAACATCGGATTATGAAAAGGAAAAACTACAGGAGCGTTTGGCGAAGCTCGCAGGCGGTGTCGCCATCATCAAGGTTGGCGGAGCCACCGAAGTGGAAGTGAAGGAGCGCAAGGACCGCGTCGACGACGCTCTAAATGCAACGCGCGCGGCCGTCGAAGAAGGCGTCGTGCCGGGCGGCGGAGTGATGCTGCTCAAGGCCTCACTCGCCATCAACGCCAAGGGTGAGAATGAAGATCAAGACGCCGGCATTGCGATTGTGAAGAAAGCGCTTCAGTCGCCAATTCGTCAAATCGCCGAGAACGCCGGCACCGAAGGCTCGATTGTGGTCGGCAAGGTGCTTGAAGCCCGCGGTTCAAACTTCGGATACGACGCACAGGCCGACGAATATGGCGACATGATCGAAAAGGGTATTATCGATCCTGCCAAAGTCGTGCGCTGCGCACTCCAGGATGCGGCCTCTGTTGCCGGGCTTCTCATCACGACGGAAGCAGCAATTGCGGAGGCCCCCAAGAAAGACGACAGTCATGGCCATGTGCACGGCGGCGGTGGCATGGGCGGCATGGGAATGATG
>CAZSNH010000306.1:0-4422 GCA_964607855.1 uncultured Hyphomicrobium sp.
TGCCCGAGCTCATCGAGAACGGGCACCTCTATCTCGCCGTGCCGCCACTTTACCGGCTGACCCACGGCGCCAAGACAGCCTATGCGCGCAACGATAAGCATAAGGAGGAGGTCCTGAAGCGTGAGTTCCCCGCCAACGCCAAGGTGGACGTCGGCCGGTTCAAGGGCTTGGGCGAAATGAATGCCGCCCAGCTCAAGGAAACAACCATGGACCCCAGGAAGCGCACACTGTTGCGCGTCGAGATCGGTGAAGGAGACAAGACCGCCATCGGTGAAGCTGTCAGCGCCCTCATGGGATCGAAGCCCGAGGCCCGCTTCCGGTTCATTCAAGAACGCGCCGTGTTCGTTACCAATCTGGATATTTGAGGAAAGTCCGAACCGGATCGATCCGGTGTGCCCCATGTGCGAGGAAGCCGGTTCCTTCGCTGCCATTTGAGGGGTCTTCTGAAACTCATATTCACCTGCACCGCGCGCTCAGGAGTGCGCGATCTGTGATATGAAAACCCGTCGCACCTTGTTCGATTCGGGGCCGCGGGTAGCGCATTTTTGTCGTCCTGATTTTGTGCTTCCGCGCCAAAACGGCTCGGCCTGACGTAATCTGGGGGAAGAAATCAGGGAGACAATTCTCATGAAAACGAAAGCTTTGGCTGCCGAGTTCTTCGGCACCTTCATGCTGATGTCGAGTGTGCTCGGCGCAGCCTTCTACTCGTTCGGAGCGTCGGCCGGCGCCTCCGGCATCCTGGGCGTCGCGCTTTCGATTGGCTTGACGGTCATGGCCCTCGCCCGCTCCATCGGCCACATCTCGGGTGGACACTACAATCCCGCCGTAACCATCGGGCTTGCGGCCGGCGGACGTTTCCCCATGGGAGACGCGATAAGCTATATCGTGGCGCAGTGCCTAGGAGCGCTCGTGTCCTGCTTCGTGTTCACATTGATCGGAAACACAGGCGCAACCTTCGCCGCCAACGGATACGGCGACCTCTCCATGCTGAAGTCGACGATGTTCCAAGTCTTTGTCATGGAAACAGTGCTGACCGCCTTCTTCCTGGTCGTCATCATGGGCTCGACACGCAAGAGCGCTCCCACGGGTTTCGCGCCGCTCTCGATTGGCCTCTCATTGACCGCCATCCACCTGATGGCCATCCCCGTATCGAACGCTTCCGTCAATCCGGCCCGCAGCCTTGGCTCAGCGGTGTTCGCTTCCCTTTACGGGGGTAATGACCTGGCTCTAGCTCAACTTCCCGTCTTCATCGCCGCTCCGATCCTCGGCGGTATCCTGGGCGCCATCATCTATCGCTGGCTCTCGGATGAAGAATAGCTGATGAGCCTCCCATAACTTTGAGAAAACAGCCGCATCTTCGGATGCGGCTGGTTTTTCATGTCTCAAGACAGCATCTTGGCTGCGGCCAAATTAGCAAAACACCTTGAAAATGTTGCTTTTGACACCAACTTGTGCGAGCAAGCGACCGGCTCGGACGCAGGGGATCGATTCATTGATCCATTTTCGAGACCAGATTTTCTGAATTTGCCCGAACGAGGCATTCGCGAGCTTCCCCCTGCGTTTCGACTTGATCCGACGCGCGTCCTGACGGGCCTGCGGCGAGGTTGTTTGTTGATCGCAGATGGAGACTTTGTTTTTTGAAAACGACATCCGTAGCCGGGACCACGTTCTCGGCCCTGGGCCTCAGCCCGAAAGTAGAGGCGGCGATTGCCGCTGCCGGTTACACCACACCTACCCCCATTCAGGCCGCAGCAATTCCGGTTGCCATCACGGGCCGTGATGTCTTGGGCATTGCCCAGACCGGCACCGGCAAGACCGCCTCGTTCGTGCTGCCAATGATTACACGCCTTGAGACAGGGCGGGCACGTGCCCGCATGCCCCGCTCACTCATCCTGGCGCCTACCCGCGAACTGGCCGCCCAGGTCGAACAAAGCTTCGAAAAGTACGGCACCAATAACAAGCTTTCCGTCGCACTCCTGATCGGCGGCGTTTCGATGGACGAGCAGGTGAAGAAACTCGATCGCGGCGTCGACGTCTTGATTGCTACTCCGGGGCGGCTATTGGATCATTTCCAACGAGGCCGCGTGATGCTGATGGGCGTTGAGATTCTCGTCATCGACGAAGCCGACCGCATGCTCGACATGGGCTTCATTCCCGACATCGAGAAGATCTGTAAGCTCCTGCCGCCGCGCCGTCAGACGCTCTTCTTCTCCGCGACCATGCCTCCGGAAATCACCCGCTTGGCCGACCAGTTCCTTAGGGATCCCGCACGCGTCGAAGTCGCCAAGCCCGCGACGACAGCAAAGACGATCACTCAAAAGTTCCATTACTGCGGAGCTGCCGAAGACTGGACGAAGCGAGAGGTTCTGCGCAGCCTCATCCGCGAAAACAACGTCAAGAACGCAATCATCTTCTGCAATCGAAAGCGCGACGTGGCCATCCTCGTGAAATCGCTATTGAAGCACGGTTTCAACGCCGGTGCGCTCCACGGCGACATGGATCAGAGATCGCGCACGGAGACACTCGACAAATTCCGTTCCGGGGCCATCACACTTCTGGCCGCGAGCGACGTTGCCGCGCGCGGTCTCGATATTCCAGACGTTTCTCATATCTTCAACTTCGATCTTCCGTGGCAATCCGACGACTACGTCCACCGTATCGGCCGCACGGGCCGCGCCGGAAAGCAAGGCATCTCATATTCCATCGTCACCAGCGAAGACCTGAAATTGCTGAAGGACATCGAGCGGATGCTAGGTGAGCCCATCCAATGGACGGGCGCAGCTCCGACCGAGCAGGACTATGCTAACGCTGGCAAACGCCGGCGTGGGCGCGGGGGACGTGGCGCCACGGAAAGCCGTCGCGGCCAAGACCACAACCGTCGGCACGCTCCGTCTGCCCCTTCGACGAGAAGGCCTGCGCCTCATCAGACAGCCGATGAGCGTTTCGTGCTCGCTCCGGAGCCTCGCATCCCAGGATCAAGCCCTCAGCCCCAAATCGAACCACGCGCGGAGCGAACTCACGCCCGGCAAACCCCGGCGCGCGCGGAGCCGGATCGATCCACTCCGCAGCGGCGTGACGCACATGGCCCGCACCAGCGCAAGTCCGAGCAGACGCCTCCGCGACAAGCTCCTCAGGCTCCTCAGACTTCGCCATCACGCGCACACCAGCCAAAACGTGAAAAAGCTCCGCAAGGGAGCCCGGTCGGCTTTGAGGACAATGTGCCGGCCTTCCTGCGCCGGTCGTCGAGGCCTACGCGCGCGGCGAACGACGACCACTAGTCGTCTTGCAGCGATGCCCTTTCGAGGGCGAGAGCCTCTCTCGCGGCTTTCGCTGGGGGACGTCTGCGGACTTAAGAGACGGCTGATTTATTTTATGTCCTCTGCGGGCGGCTGAGACTGCGCGAGTTGCCCAGACGGCAAACTCATCCGGCTCGTCGACGAGGAGATCGGGAACCTGCCAGAAGCTTTTCAGAACCCCAGTCCCGGATTTGGTAGTGTAAGTGAAGGGCCCCATTCCCGCGTCCTCAAAGGCGGCAGTTCCAGCTTCATCTGTCTTGAAGTAGACCCGCTCGCCAGCGACGATCGCGAACATGACACCCTCGGCATAAATTCCCGCACCGCCGAACATGCGCTTGACCCTGATGGGGCCCACGGGCGCGAGAAGGTCCTCCAATAGTGCAATGAATCCGGCCTCTGTGGTCATTCGACACTCTCGGAAGCGGCTCAATGGCAACAATTTTGCGGTCCGCACCGCAGCAAAACAAAGCGGCAGCGCACAACATCAACTAGAGGATAACCGGAACTTGAGGCGCCGAAAAGCGTGCTGGAAATGAAACCCTGTGTCACCTTCACGTTGTCCGAAAGCTTTCTCGGACAGGACTTGGCGCAGGTCGTGATCCTCTGAAGCAGGGTGCCCAACATGCCGATCAAGCCGCTTGTCGAAACATTCTCGGTGACACCAAGCCGGATGCCCGAACCGGGCAGATCCGGACCCGATATCGACCATCATCTCATGGCGCGCCTCGCCGGCGATATCATGAATAAGCCGCCTCATGAGCTGGTGGAGCTTGCAAAATGCAATCCGGGCCTCGTCCAGGAATGGCTTGAGGACTTCCGGCGGCGCAAATGGGAAGCCGATCGGGAGGCGCGGCTGTGGGCGGCTTGCGTTTCGCGGCTCGCACACGTGCTGCCCAAGATCATCCCCGACGCCGCAGAGTAGGCAACGTCACAGAAGCGATCTCAGAAAAAGCGAAAGAGTTCCCGTTTCGCTTCAGTCGACGCGCAGGGGTTGAGCCGGGATAAGATTGACGCTCTCCCCGCAGCCGCAAGCGCTCTTCTGGTTCGGATTGTTGAAGACGAACTGAGCCGAGAGCTTGTCCGACTTAAAATCCATTTCCGTACCGAGAAGATAGAGCGCGGCCTG
>CAZSNH010000307.1:0-4404 GCA_964607855.1 uncultured Hyphomicrobium sp.
GAGCGCTCTCAAGATCGCGACTGCTTTCAACGTCGCTGGATGGATGGTGCTTCCCTTCGCACCGAGCCTCTATCGTTCGGCAACAGGCCGTCCCTTCCACTGGGCTTCGAACGAAGTCTTCGGCGCCCTGTGATCCAATTCGCAATCTGATCCGTTTCCAACTCATTTCCTCCCGCGACTCTCCCCCTAGCCCTGCCCGCCGGCCGCTCCCCCGCCGGCGGGCAAATTTTTGCTCTCGGCGAAAAAGGAATGAATTGTTTGGTAATAGGAGGTTCACCTAAAGCGCGTTATGCGCCGCGAAGCGCACGTGCCGCACGCGGTGCGAAATAGGTGAGCACACCGGCAGCGCCTGCGCGCTTGAACGCAATCAAGCTCTCCATCATCACTTTGTCGCCGTCGAGCCAGCCTTCTTTGGCAGCCGCCATCAGCATCGCGTACTCGCCCGACACCTGATAGGCGAATGTGGGCACCCGAAACGTCTCGTGCACACGCCGGACGATATCGAGATAGGGCATTCCCGGCTTCACCATCACCATGTCAGCGCCCTCGGCGAGATCGAGGGCGACTTCACGCAGGGCCTCGTCGGTGTTGGCGGGATCCATTTGATAGGTGCGCTTGTCACCCTTCAAGGTCGAGGATGAGCCCACAGCATCACGGAACGGCCCGTAAAAAGCCGACGCGTACTTCGCCGCATAGGCGAGGAGGAGCGTGTCTGTATGGCCCGCTTTTTCGAGTGCCGAGCGTATGGCTCCTATGCGCCCGTCCATCATGTCGGAGGGGGCGAGCACGTCCGCTCCGGCTTCGGCTTGCACGAGGCTTTGGCGCACGAGGGCTTCCAGAGTCGTGTCATTATGGACGACGCCATCCTTGAGCAGACCGTCATGGCCATGACTGGTGTAGGGGTCGAGCGCCACATCGAGAATGATACCCACGTCCAGCCCGGCCTTGCGAATGGCGCGTGTGGCGCGGCAGACGAGGTTTCTGCCGTTGAAGGCTTCGCGGGCGTCGTCGGTTCTGAGGGCGGGATCGGTGTAGGGGAAGAGCGCGAGAGCCGGAATGCCGAGTGCAACCGCCTCCTCGGCCGCTTTGACAGCGAGGTCGACGGAGAGACGCTCGACGCCCGGCATGGACGCGACCGGAATGCGGGTCTTTTCTCCTTCGACAAGAAAGATCGGCCAGATCAAATCAGCGGGCGAGAGCGTGTGTTCTGCGACGAGCCGGCGCGACCAGGCGGTCATGCGCGTGCGGCGCAGGCGCGTTGTAGGAAAAGCCGAAGCGGGTAGGGGCGAAGGTTTGATCATGCGCCGTTATCGTGGGTTCCTGCCCCGGTTGGCAAGCGCCGCGTGGGATTTACCTTCCCGGCACGTCAACCGTGCGCGGCAGCCCCATCTATGAGGGTGACAAATCGCAGTGTCAGGGTGATTGGGAGTAACAGCAACACTTGGGAGATTGCTTCATGGGCGAGCCGCTCGCGGGGAAGAATGCCCTTGTATCGGGAGGGGCAAGGGGCATCGGCGGCGCGTCGTCGAAGCTCCTTGCGGGTGAGCGTTCCAAGTCTCATCAATGGTGCCGAGCTCTTCGCCGAAAGGGTGTTAGGGGCGTGTGATTATCATCCTCCGAAGCGGGAGATTTTGAAGGGTGAGAGATCGAAGCAGGGCGCGCTTCCGTTCGCCATGTCGGCAAGAATTTCGCCAATCGCACTCGAAAACTTGAAGCCGTGGCCTGAGCAGGGCGAGGCCACGATGACCTCGGGGAAACCTGGCATGTGATCGATCACGAAATGCTCGTCCGGCGTGTTGGTGAAAATGCAGGTTCGCAGCGCAAGGATGTCGCCGTCTGCGTCTGGGAAGAAATTCTGCACACCTCGGCGCAGGGCTGCTTCGTCGCGTGCCCCCGGTTCTCGCGAGAGCGTATCCGCCGCTCCCTTTTCGCCGAGGTGATGATAAAGACCGATTTTGAAGCCCGGGACATTCCAAACCGGAAACTGATAGAAGTGTCCGAAATCACTCTTGAGGTTGGAGACAGGGAAGGCGCCAAGCCGATAGTGAGCCGGAACCCGGGGACGGAACCAAGCCAATACCTGGCGCTCTGGTACGGCAAGCAACTTCAAGGCTGGCACCAGTTCACCGATCCAGGCGCCTGCCGCGACGACGAGGCGTCCGGCGTCATAGGTGGCCCGATCCGTGCGAACCCGCACACCACCTCCTGCAAGAGGCGCGAATTCGATCATCGCTTCGCGCGCGTGAATGACGGCTCCCGCGTCCATCGCGAGATTGACGGCAGCGACGATGGCGCGCTCGGAGGCGATGAAGCCGCCGTCCGGCTGAAAAACAGCGCGAAAGTTCGCCGGGATCCGGTAGCCCGGATAGCGCTGATGCACCTCTTCTGCAGTGAGGACTTCATGATCGAGGCTATGGATACGGCAGCTTTCGAGTGAACCCGTTATGACAGACGAGCCTTCCGCTCCGATATCCATGGAGCCGGTAACGAACAGGAGTTGTTCGCCCGCAAGCTGTTCCGTTTCCCGCCACAGGCTGTAAGCGCGGCGCAGGATCGGGACGTAAAGGGGATGCTCGAAGTAGGCGAGGCGGATGATCCGGTTCACACCGTGCGAGGAGCCCATGGCGTTCGGGATGTCGTAGCGGTCGAGCCCAAGTACGCGCGTGCCGCGGCGCGCGAGATGCCAGCAGGTCTGAGCGCCCATGGCGCCCGTTCCAGCAACGATAACATCAAATGCCGACACGAAGCGAAATCCAGATCAGCTGTGGCGTGAATGGATCATTCATGATGCAGTTAGAAGCTCTGGCGCAAGGCGCACCCCCATCAGTCATCGCAGATCTTGAGCTCGTCTTTACGCTCGGCCATATCAAGGTGGAAGTGATTGCGGTGGGCTTCGTTGGCCTCGGGGCCGAGCGTGGTGCGGAACACCCGGCAGGCGCTGGCATGGGCTTCACGTAAGAATGTTCCTATTTTCGAAAGTGGCGGCGCAATTTTGGGTTCCGACGCCGCTTGCGCGGTTGATTTTGCCGGTAGTGGTGCTCGGAGACTTGCGGGCGCAATCTTCGTTTCCGGTTTGAGCCGTTGGGTTTCTTTGTCGGGCCACGGCCTTTCAATGCCCTCGACAATGGAGCGATCGGCTAGAGAATCGCTGGTGGGACCCTTTGGTGGGGTTCCCGTCTCCGGTACCTCCGACACACCGCGATCAGTTCTCGCGGCGATTGCCGCCTCGACCTCGGCTCGCTCCTGCTCGGCCTTTTCAGCGGCCGCCTTCGCCGCTGCGATGGCGCGCGCCACGTCACGCTGGGTCATGCCCCAATCGGCGAGCACGGACGCGAACTTCCCCTTGGCCATCGTGAACCCGCGAATGTCGAGGGCGTTGGCGCGCCCATGCTCCGAGAGGCGGTTACCCTTGCGTCCATAGGCGGCGCGGCACGAATAGTCGCTCATCGTGGCGATCTTGATGACCCGCTCGCCGAGGTGCTCTTGTGCCAGCGGTTGAAGATCGGTTTTGATCCACTGCGCGAGGCTTGCAGCCATGGCGCAAGTGAGGAGCGGGGGCGGATCGAGTGCAACCTCGGGATTTTTTCCGACACTGATTAAACGGACGGGTGCCGGAGCCCCGCAGGGCCCCGACCGAAAAGGCGGCTCAGGAATGGCGAGGACGTCGACCGTTGCGAGGAGGGCCTTGCATTTGGCTTCCTCGGCGAGAATTTCCGCTGGCAGCCATTCCGTGGGGACCGGCGGTTCGGGGGACTTCTCAACAGGCTTCTCTTCTGGTGTCTCCGGCGGCTTGTCCGGCACGCTATTGGCCTGTCCGGCGCCGTGCGCGTCTGCTTCGCCCTCATTTGAGGGCTCGCTCTTTGGCTCAGTAAGCGACTTCGGAACTACGACCTTGAGTTCGAGCTTTTGTGGTGTGATGAGTGGCACCGCGGGCGTGGCAGGCGGCAGCTTTTTTTCTTCTGCGATGCCCACTGCGCTACCGATTGCGGCAGCGGCACAAGAGATCGCGAGCCAAGACAACCGTCTGAGCATTCGCCCGGCGCCTTCGGTTTGTGGATCTTGGGCCTGGTAGTGTGGCATACCCCCGGAGCGCCCAGTCAATCACACATCTTGGTTTTTCCAATCGGGGGCCCGTCTCTATAGCAGCAATCCAGTGTTGCCAAAACCGCTCGTCCACAGCCTCTCGACTTTAGGCAGCCGAACATTGTAGGAGGCGAAACAAAACCCGCGACAGATTCAATAAGGATCGCCAGCATTGCCATGGAAGCTGCTACAGCGCAAAACATTCGAATCGCGAAAGATCGTTCGGTCGGCATCATCACGTTAGACCGGCCGCGTGCGCTCAATGCGCTCACCTGCGAGATGCGGGCGCAGATGTTTCGAGCATTTCCCGACTTCGCTCGC
>CAZSNH010000308.1:0-985 GCA_964607855.1 uncultured Hyphomicrobium sp.
GTAAACGATTGCGGCGGGGCCGGGCGCTCATGGGGATGAGCGTTCTGATCACGATCGGCATTTACGAGGACGCGAGATGAAGACAACGGGGCAAGGTGGAAGTGACCGATATTGGCTCCTCAAATCGGAGCCCGGTGTCTTTTCCTGGGCGGACCTGGTCGCTAAAGGAGAGAAGGGTGAGCCGTGGGAGGGTGTCCGGAACTATCAGGCGCGCAACAACATGCGGGCCATGAAGGTGGGCGACCTCGGCTTTTTCTATCACTCGAATGAGGGCCGCGAAATCGTCGGCGTATGCGAAGTCATCGCCGCCGCCCACCCGGACAAGACCGACCACCTTGGAAAATGGGAGTGCGTCGACGTGCGCGCCGTTACGCCTTTACCGAAACCCGTTTCGTTGGAGGCCATCAAGGCGAACGCGAGCCTCGGCAAGATGTTGCTCGTTGTCAACTCGCGCCTTTCCGTTCAGCCGGTCACTGCTGAAGAATGGGCTCTCATCTGCAAGATGGGCGGGCTTGAGAGAATGGCGCGCCGGAAATGACGGACTTTACCCACTTCATCAAGACCAATACGCGTATTCTCACTCCGCCGCTGGTTCCTGAAATTCGCCTGCATCTTGCGGAGGAGTCGGTGCTGATCTGGCAGAAGAGCGAGGAGGAACTCGGAAAAGTGAATATCCCGCCGCCCTATTGGGCGTTCGCGTGGGCAGGAGGCCAGGCGCTCGCACGCTATATTCTGGATCATCCGGAGATCTTTGCCGGACGCAGCGTGCTCGACCTCGGTTCGGGGTCGGGATTAACGGCGATTGCGGCCGCCAAGGTGGGGGCTCAACGAGTGCTCGCTGCCGATATAGACGAAGTCGCGCTCGCCGCGATCTTGGTCAACGCCGCCGAGAACGTGGTGCAGATCGAGACAACAGCGAAGGATCTCCTCCAATGTCCCTTTACTGGGTTTGACATTATTCTCGTCGGGGACCTCTTTTATGAAC
>CAZSNH010000308.1:995-1560 GCA_964607855.1 uncultured Hyphomicrobium sp.
GCCAGCTCGCAGAGCGTGTGAGTGCCTTCCTTGACGAAGCCCGTACGCGGGGTGCACGCATTTTTATCGGCGACCCTCAACGCAGCTACTTCCCGCGCAATCGTTTCGAGTGCGCTGCCGAATACCACGTTCCGGTGACGCGGGAGCTAGAGGATTGCGAGATCAAGCGCACGGCCGTTTGGCGCTATTAATCGGTACCGCCAGATTATTTCCTGCTACATTAAGCCCTGCAGCGCAGAGCAGAAGAGGTGCAGGGCCATGTCATTTGCTGGAACCAATTCCTTGGCCATTATCCTGGGGGCTGTCGCAAGCTTTCTCTTTGGCGGCCTCTGGTATGGCATATTCTCAAAGAGCTGGATGGAAGCAGCCGGCCTCAAGCTCGAGGACCTGAAGCCGGCCGATGGCGCTGCCGCCTTTGCCCCCTATGCAATCGCATTCGTTGCCCAGCTTGTCATGGCAACAGTGCTTGCCGGCGTCATCGGCCATCTCGGAGAGGGTCAGGTGACGCTCAAGAACGGCATTATTTCTGCCTTCTTGATTTGGCTGGGATTTGTGGCCACGACGA
>CAZSNH010000308.1:1570-4404 GCA_964607855.1 uncultured Hyphomicrobium sp.
TCCAGATGCAGCGGCGGGTGCTAACCCTCATTGATGCGGGCCACTGGCTCGGCGTTCTGCTGATCCAGGGGGCTCTCATCGGCTGGATGGGCGTATCGAACCTTTGAATCTTGTCAATCCCGCCACTGCGACCGTAATCATAGGTCGAAGGATTGAGTTGTCGCCATCGGTCCATCACCGCATAATAAGAAGCAAAGAGCATCTTCCCGGGAGGAGTTCCAAACGATGAGTGAAAAGGTGTACCCCGTTCCGGCCGAATGGTCCGGCCGAGCCTGGATCGACGATGCCAAGTACCAGTCGCTCTATAAGAAATCGGTGGAAGACCCCAACGGCTTTTGGGGAGAGGTGGGCCGGCGCATCGATTGGATCAAGCCCTACACACGTGTCAAGAATACCTCGTTCGATCCCGGAAACGTTTCCATAAAATGGTTCGAAGACGGTACCCTCAATGTCTCAGCCAACTGCATCGATCGCCATCTCAAGGCCCGCGGGGACCAGGTCGCGATCATCTGGGAAGGCGATGACCCCACCCACGACGAAAAGATCACCTATAATCAGCTTCACGAGCGGGTCTGCCGGTTTGCGAACGTGCTCAAAGCGCACGGCGTGAAAAAGGGCGATCGTGTCACCATTTATCTACCTATGATCCCGGAATCGGCCTATGCGATGCTCGCATCGGCTCGCATCGGCGCCATTCACTCCGTCGTCTTCGGTGGCTTCTCACCTGATAGCTTGGCCGATCGCATCAAGGATGCGGATTCGAAGTTCATTATCACCTCCGACGAGGCTGTCCGCGGCGGCAAGTTCGTCCCTCTCAAGAAAAATACCGACGAAGCATTGAGAAAGGTGGGCCAGGGCGACGAGAAGGTGCTCGTGGTGCGCCGCACGGGGAATAGCGTACCCTGGACCGCTGGCCGGGACCTCTGGCTGCACGAGGAGACCGCGAAGGTTTCAGCCGAATGTCCGCCGGTTGAGATGAATGCCGAAGACCCCCTGTTCATTCTCTACACATCGGGATCGACGGGCAAACCGAAGGGCGTGCTTCACACGACAGGCGGCTATCTCGTCTATGCGTCGATGACGCATCAATACGTCTTCGACTATCATGACGGCGACATCTACTGGTGCACCGCCGACGTCGGCTGGGTCACCGGCCACAGCTACATCGTCTATGGCCCGCTCGCCAACGGCGCCACCACGCTCATGTTCGAGGGCGTGCCCAACTACCCCGACAGTTCGCGCTTCTGGCAAGTGGTGGACAAGCACAAGGTCAACATCTTCTACACCGCGCCCACCGCCATCCGCGCCCTGATGCGCGACGGCGACGATTTCGTGAAGCGTACGGACCGTTCGTCACTGCGTCTCCTCGGGACGGTTGGCGAGCCGATCAACCCCGAGGCCTGGGAATGGTACCACCGCGTCGTCGGCGATGGCCGCTGCCCGATCGTCGACACATGGTGGCAAACCGAAACCGGGGGCATATTGATCACGCCGCTCCCAGGCGCCACGGCGCTAAAGCCGGGTTCCGCAACTCGCCCGTTCTTCGGCGTCATTCCGGCCCTTGTCGACGATAAGGGTAAGATTCTCGAAGGCGCCGCGCAGGGCAACCTGGTCATCCGCGACAGCTGGCCGGGCATGATGCGCACCGTGTTCCGCGATCATGAGCGGTTCGTGCAGACCTACTTCTCGGCTTACAAGGGTATGTATTTCACGGGCGACGGCTGCCGGCGCGATGAGGACGGCTATTACTGGATCACGGGTCGCGTCGATGACGTGATCAATGTCTCGGGCCACCGGCTGGGCCCGGCCGAGGTCGAAAGCGCCCTCGTCGCCCACCCGAAAGTTGCGGAGGCTGCCGTCGTTGGCTATCCGCACGAGATCAAGGGCCAGGGTATCTACTGCTACGTCACCCTCAATGCCGGAGAACAGGGGTCCGACGCGCTTCGCAAGGAGCTTGTTCAGACCGTACGCCAGATCATCGGACCCACGGCAACCCCGGACCTCATCCAGTTCTCCCCCGGTTTGCCGAAGACGCGATCGGGCAAGATCATGCGCCGCATCCTGCGCAAGATTGCCGAGGACGAGTTCTCTAATCTTGGAGACATCTCGACACTTGCCGATCCTGCGGTCGTTGATGATTTGATCAATAACAGGCAGAACAAGCGCCCGGGCTGAGCCGTTTCGGTTCCGTACGTTCAACAATCGGATGGGGGCGGCCGCAAGGTACCCCTCCCTTTACATTTTTTAGTTGGCGTTTAACGAGGTCCCGCGCTTACTTGCAGCGCCACAGCAGCCCACGATCGAAATGGAAGTGGTCGTGGTGCGCGGCATTGAAATCGGGGCTCAGCGCCACGCGAAAAAAGCGGCATGAGCGTCGATGAACCTCCTTCAAGAATTTCGCTTGCGGGCCCTCGCCTTTCCAGTCCTTGGCGACACTGATTTCGCGGCCGTCCTCAAGCACAAAGCCCGCGATGTCGATGGCATTGGCCTTGGCGTGCTCGCTGCGCATACTGCGCCAGAGCTTGTTGCCGATGATATTCCGGCAGTCGTACGTTCCCATATCGCGAATGCGCTTTACCCTGGACCCCAAGATCTCTTCGGCTGCCGGCTGCATGGAATAATTGATCCAGAGCGCGAGCGCGGCGGCCATTTCGCAGGTCAGCGGCTCGACCGAAAGGTCGATGCCGGCCGCGCCCTGCACGCGCACGCTGTTGCGCCATCCGCAGCCGTTCTTGAAGGGATTGTCGGCAACTTGCGTGGCGAGGATATAAGGGGCCTTAAGTGCTGCCCGGCAAATCTCCGGCTCTCTCCTCAAGGTGGCGAGCTGGGCATCG
>CAZSNH010000309.1:0-4338 GCA_964607855.1 uncultured Hyphomicrobium sp.
GCGAGGAGGCATAAACAATATCTACGCCAAACGGACGTCCCGACAAAGCGGCGGCCAAGCCGATAACAGCCGATCATGTCTTCGGTTTCACGGCGGCACCCCACGGATAGCGGCCCACCTTTATGGACTTGATGGGTTTCAGAGATTTCACGTCGATGACTGTCACATCGTTCGAAACCCCGTTCGTCGTGAACAACAGGTCTTCCTCAGGCGTCATCGCCATGTGCCATACGCGCTGGCCCACCAATAAGTACTGCACCACATTGTGTGTCTTCATATCGATGACGGCCACCCGGTTGGCCGGCCCCAGTGCCACGAAGGCTTTCGATCCGTCCTTCGTGAAAACGAAACCGACGGGTTGAACCGCGTCACGGCTGACGCCTGGGATCTCGAACTTGATGACCTTATCGATGGCTTGCGTCGCCACATCGATGATTGTTAACGTTCCGCCAATCTCGGAGGATACCCACAATTTTGTCCCATCCGAATTGAAGGCCGCGTGGCGCGGTCGCGGATCGACCAGAATGTTGCCGATGAGCGTATGATCCGTTGCATCGATGAGATGCGCCATGTTGGTTGTTTCCGACGTGATGACGACGAACTTACCGTCGGGTGAATACGCCACGCCTTCCGGTTCGACACCGACATCCACCTGCGCCGACACCCGATGAGCCTCGAGATCGACAAAGGTCGCAACCGCGTTGTCCTCATTGGCAATCGCAAGGGCTTTGCCTGAAGGATCAAGAGCAAACTGCTCGGGATCGACGCCTGAGGGTAGATCATGCAGAAACTTGTCTGTTGCAGCGTCGTAGACTTGGACAGAGTTGTCGTCGCTGGCGCAGACGAACAGGAGCTTAAAGTCTTTGGAAAAGGTTATACCGCGAGGCCGCTTTCCAACCTTGATCGTGCGCTTGACTTCCAAGGACTTGGCATCGATCACGCTGATCGAATTGTCCTTCTCGTTCGAAATGTAGACCTCATGGGCCTGTGCCGCTGAAACAGCGACCATCAAAGTCAGTGCCATTGCCCCGCAGAAAAGCTTCATGCCCAACTCCAACGAGGTAAATGTCCTGCGTTTGTTGAGAATAGCATTTTGAAGACCACTTTTCTCTTGGACTAAATGGCAACTTCGGCCCCACTTCGCGCGCGCTGCTTCGCGCTCTATACCATCGCTAAAACGAAAAATGCCGAAGGAAACCCGGAGAGCGCCTTGATGTCATCATCTCGATTTGTTGCCGCCTTTGCTCTTGCCGTACTTGTTGCGATCAAGACAAGCCCGCTTGCATTTGCGCACGGTGATGTGACGCCTCAGCCTATCGATATTGCGGGACTGGATCAGCTTGGCGATGAATGGCGATCCGAAAATCCCTACCGCGGAAACGCCACCGCGCTTGAAATCGGCGCTTCCGGCTACAATCAGAACTGTGCCCGTTGCCACGGCCTTCAGGTCATCTCCGGTGGACTTGCCCCTGACCTTCGATATCTCGAGAAAGGCAAGGTCGGTGACGAATGGTTCATGGAACGAATTCGCCACGGGGCAAAGAAGTCGGACGGCACCACCATAATGCCTGCCTTCGAAGGCGTATTTAGCCAGGAGGCCATGTGGGCCATTCGCACTTACATCGAATCTCAGCACGTCGATTAAGGCTGGAGCGATTATTATAGATGAACCTTCTCCGTACCGCGGCCGCGTTCCTGATTGCTGGACTGTCAATCGGAGCAGCAGAAGAGGCTCTCTCGCGTCCACTCGACGACGTCTTGGCAAGCAAGACACTTCGCGTTGTCGCGTATATCGATAACGAGCCGTTTTCCTGGGAAGAGGGCGAGGCGGTAAAAGGCATCGACGTCGATCTGGCGCGCGCCATCGCGCGCGAGCTCGGGGTCGAGGCCGAAATCATCCTGCGCATGAGCGCAGAAAAGTCCGACCAGGATGTCAGGGTCAACGTCTGGCGCGGAACCGTGGGAGGCGGTACTGTTGGCGACATCCTTATGCACGTTCCCGTCGACGGCGAGTTCGCCCTGCGTTTCAAGGAAGCCGTCATCGGCAATGCCTACTTTCAGCAACGGGTGGCGATGGCCATCCATCCCGAGATCATTGGCGACAATCCCGATTTCAGTATCTTTAGGAAACATAAGGTGGGCGTGCAGATCGGCACTGTCGCCGATTACTTCATCATGACCTATGAGGACGGCGCGCTCATCGAGAACGTTGCCCATCACGTCAGAGTGGAGGCCGGGGTCAAGGAATTTCTCGGCAAGGAAACGGCCGCAATTCTTGGCGTGCGCTCCAAATTCGAGGGGCTTCTTCACAGGCTGAATTTCAAGCCGGTGATCACGGAGCCTCTGATGCCCGACATTGTGCGCTCGAACTGGGTGGTCGGAATGGCCTGGAAAGAAGACAGCCGCGACCTCGGCTATGCCGTCCAGGCGGCGCTCGAAAAAATAATGGCATCCGGAGAAATGCAGCGCATCTTTGCATCCTACGGAGTAACCTACTATCCGCCGCCAACGCCTTAAAGGGGGAGATGATGGTTCGTGCGCTCACCGCTCTTCTTGCGTTGTGTCTGGCGTATGGACCCTTGCGAGCGGAGCCACCCTCCGATTCATTGAACTCACCCATGTGGGGAGAATTGGCTGAACGATATCTTGGTTCCGGCGAAATCGCGTTCGACAATCGCGTGAGGGTCACCGTGCCTTCGATCGTCGAAAATCAGGCGCAGGTGCCCGTGACGGCCGATGCACGCGCCTTAGGCAACGTAATCAGGCTTATCGTCCTCGCCGACTTGAACCCGATCCAGCACGTTCTCACTCTTACTCCGATGAGGGCCGCGCCCTACGTCTCGTTCCGAATGAAAGTGGAGCAGGCAACTCCGGTGCGGGCAGCCGCCCTCACGGAGGACGGCGTCTGGCATGTGGGTGGCGCCTTCCTCGACGCTGCAGGGGGCGGTTGTTCCGCCCCCGCAATGTCGCGCAAAGATGCCAGCTCGACCGAGACGCTCGGACAAGCTCACGGGAAGCTCTGGCGGCAAATCGACGGCATGACGCGAGTACGATTTAGGGTCCGCCACCCCATGGACACCGGACTCGCCAAGGATAACACGCCTGCCTACTTCATCGAAAGCGTCGATCTCAAGGGTTCTTCCGGAGAAGCGCTCGCCAAACTCGAGATGTTCGAGCCGATGAGCGAGGACCCGACGCTCACGCTCCTGCTTCGCATGCCTGCCAATGACGCCTCGCTCGAAATCGAGGGCCGCGACAACAACGGGGGAATCTACCGATCAAACCTCGCTGCTCCGGAACGTCAGAGCGCGATTAACACAAAGCCGCGGCCATGTTGAACCGTCGAGAGGTGCTCTCCCTTCTGTCGGGCGCAGCAGCATCAGCTTGGCTTCCTGCCTTCAAGTCAGCTGCCGCGCCACTCACATATGCTCTCAAACCAATTTCCATTGGAGAGGGAATATGGATGGTGCCAGGAGCGCAGGAGGCCATCACCACGAGCAACGGCGGGGCCATCGCCAACATCACGATTTTCGACACAACCGAAGGGGCCGTGATTATCGACACCGGCCCTTCGCGCGCCTTCGGCGAGGCTCTGGCTTCGCTAGCGCGGGAGCTGACCAGCAAAAATGTCGCCCGCGTGTATCTCACGCACTTTCATCCCGATCACATCTTCGGCAGTCAGGCCTTTGGGCCGCACAAGCTCGCAACGACAAATGGCGTGGTAGAGGGCCTCAAGGAATTGGGCGAAGCTTTCGCTAATGCGATGTACCGCTCGGCCGGAGACTGGATGCGGGGAACCGAGCTCATCATACCCGGTACAATCATCCAGGGCGGCGCCGACGACTTCGGCAACCGGCGCATTCGTGCCCTCCCGATGCGTGGCCATACGGCGGCCGATGTCGTCTACTTCGACGAGTTATCTGGAACACTGGTCGCAGGCGATTTGGCCTTTCTCGACCGCGCACCGACAACCCCACATGCCGATATCGAAAAATGGCGCATCTCGCTCGCCAATCTCGGCGCTATCCCGTGCTCGCAAATCGTTCCGGGCCATGGACCGGCAGAGGCAACGGATCGCGCCTTGAAGCAGACCCGCGAATGGCTCGAAGCGATAGAGGAGATCGTGAGAGGCGCCTTCGAGAAGGGGCTCGATATTAGCGAAGCCATCGCTTTGCCGTTGCCGCAATGGACCGAGAAGATGGCCCTCTCGCGTTACGAATTTGAGCGCACAGTCATGCACCTTTACCCAAAATTCGAGGAGCATCGCTGGCCGAGAATCGACATCAGCGCGCCGTAGACGAAGCTGCATTTGTGTGTCGCTTAATAACGCACATCTTA
>CAZSNH010000310.1:0-4309 GCA_964607855.1 uncultured Hyphomicrobium sp.
GAGGAAGGGATGGAACAGGCCGATCGCGTTCGATCCGCCGCCGATGCAGGCAACGAGGGTATCCGGAATTCTGCCTTCCGCCTTCATCATTTGCTCGCGTACTTCATTGCCGATGATGGATTGGAAGTCGCGTACCATGGCCGGGTAGGGATGCGGGCCGGCGGCCGTGCCAATGATGTAGTAGGTATCTTTGACGTTGGTGACCCAATCGCGCAGGGCTTCGTTCATGGCGTCCTTCAAGGTCATCGCCCCGGAACGGACGGGATTGAGCTTGGCGCCGAGAAGCTTCATGCGCGCAACGTTGGGAGCTTGGCGTTCGACATCGGTGGCGCCCATATAAATTTCGCAGGGCATATCGAACTTGGCGCAGACGGTCGCGACCGCAACGCCATGCTGACCAGCGCCCGTCTCGGCGATAATGCGCTTCTTGCCCATGCGCCGCGCGAGCAGAATCTGCCCGAGGCAGTTGTTGATCTTGTGAGAGCCCGTATGATTGAGCTCATCGCGCTTGAAGTAGATTTTTGCCCCGCCAAGATGCTGGGTCATGCGCTCGGCATAATAAAGCGGCGACGGCCGCCCTGAGTAATGGGTGTGAAGATACGCCATTTCGGCGTGAAACTTGGGGTCCCCTTTGGCATTATTGTAGGCACGTTCCAGATCGAGGATCAGCGGCATCAGTGTTTCGGCGACAAAACGGCCGCCGAAGAGACCGAAGTGCCCACGCTCGTCCGGCCCTGCCCGGTAGGTGTTGAGCTTCTGCTCGCCTGACTTCCGATTCTTGGTGGCCATACGCGTATCCCGATGCGATCCTCCCCTGAAATTGGAGAGGATACCTTTAACTCTGATTAGCCGCCTTTGCCGCCTTAAGGAAGCGGCGGATCAACTCAGGGTCCTTGACCCCAGGCGCTTTCTCGACCCCCGAAGACACGTCGACAATGGCCGCACCCGTGAGGCGGATGGCGTCTGCGACATTCTCCGGCGTGAGCCCTCCAGCAAGCGCATAGGAATAGCGCCCTTTCACCCCATCCAAAATCCGCCAATCGAACGAAAGGCCATTGCCGCCCGGAAGTGCCGCCGGATCCGGCGGCGGCTTGGCATCGAAGAGGATGAGATCGGGTGCACCGCCGGATTTGCGGGATTTCATGTACCTGCCGACGGCATGGATGTCGGCAGCGGTCGCGACCGAAATGGCTTTCCAAATTTTTGCATCCGTGTTGCGGGCAATTTCGCAAACGCGCTCCGGACTCTCTTGGCCATGAAGCTGCAAGACATCGGGGCTGACCTCGATTGCAATTTCATCCAAGTCCCGATCGCTCGGGTCAACGACCAAGGCCACCACACTCGCTTTGCTCTTCTCGCGCACACGACGGGCGAGTCTTGCGGCCTCCGCAATCGATAGATTGCGCGGGCTCTTGGCAAAGAAGACGAAACCGACGTAATCGGCGCCGGCCTCGAGAGCAGCATCGAGAGCTGCTTCCGTCTTCAGTCCGCAAATTTTGACTTCAACCGGCATTGCTCAAAGCCTGTCCTGCAAGGCTCCGATGATCGTGGGCCTGCTATCGGGTTAGCAGAGTTAAATTGAACGCTCAGTAACGCAAGAATTACCGGCTCGCGGCGGCAAGCTGCTTGGGTTTTGCCTCAACCGCTGCATCGCGCTCTCGGATCAAACGGTCGGCCTCCGAGCGCCAGCGCTTCGCCTCCTGCCCGCGTTGGCGCGCTGCGCGCCTCCAATGAGCCTGAGTGACCCAAGTCGCCGCGCCACCGAGAAGCACACCCGAGATCAGCATACCAAAGAGGTAGACATAGAAAGGTAGCGACAGTGCGAGTGCAGGATCGTCGGGACGGAATGGATCAAGGACAAGCTGAACAGAATGACGGTTTGCAACGGCGAGCGCGATGAGAAGGACGGCTACCGGCAGTCCGATAAGGAGGGATGTTAATCGTTTCAACACATCGCGACTCCGGCCGCCGGGTTGTGCTCGTCACGCTCTGAACGGTGCTTAGGTGCGAGGCGTTGTACCGTTCAACCGATCGCGCAGCTCTTTGCCCGTCTTGAAGAAGGGCACAAACTTTTCAGCGACAGGAACCGGTGCTCCGGTCCGGGGATTGCGACCCTGTCGCGCCGATCGGTGTTTAACGGTAAACGCACCAAATCCGCGAAGCTCGACGCGATCGCCGCGTGCGAGCGCATCGACGATCTCATCGAAGATCACGTTCACAATACGCTCCACATCACGGTGATAGAGGTGCGGATTGGAAACGGCGATTTTTTGGATGAGTTCGGACTTGATCACGGACGCCCCCGAAAGCGGCTGATTTTCCTTACTTTTTCGGAGGATGCCAAACCGAGATCAGCCCGTCAAGACCAACCCCGTCAAAGCCGGGGACTTTGGTCAGCAATTCTTTTAGCTCTGCCGTGCCGTCTGCTAGCCCGAAACCCGCCAGAAACGCTCCAATGGAGCCGGTAAGACCCCAGGATGAGGTGGTATCAGGCTTCCAGTCGATAACCCTGAGATCTTTGGCCAGTCCTTTTTTCTCCTCGAGCCATTTGACCGCCTCGCCCTCCCCCCCGATTTCATCGACGAGTTTGTGAACGAGAGCCTCTCGGCCAGAGAAAATGCGACCATCGATCAGTCCCGGAACGTCGGAGGCCCTGATGCCCCTGCGGGTCTCGACAAGGTTCAGAAACCATCTGAATCCATCGTCGATCGACGACTGCATGACGGCACGTGAGGCTTCATCCATTGGCTTGAAGGGCGATGGGGAGGCCTTAAGCTCGCCGCTCTTCACCTCGTTCACTGTCACACCGAGCTTTTCGAGAAGCCGCGAAACCTCGGGCCACTGGGCGAGAACGCCGACCGACCCCGTAATGGTGTTGCCGCGTGCGACGATGTAGTCCGTCCCAAGTCCAGCAATGTATGCGGCGGAGGCGGCAACCGTGCCGAATTGCGCTACAACCGGCTTTTTCGCCGACAGCTCGCGCAGGCCTTCATAAAGACTCTCGCCGCCGGTCGTCGTCCCGCCCGGACTATTCACGAACAGCACGACGCCTTTGACATGATCGGCCTTGCCGATTTTCTTCAGGAGCTGGAGCTGATCGCGATCATCTGTGATGGTCCCCTCGACGACGACACGGGCAATCTGCGGTTCACCGAGAAGTGCGGAGAGGTGATCGTCCCTACCGAAGAGCAGCGCTCCGGTCGCGAGCGCGAGCGCGGCAATCGCCGCTCCTCGCCATGTCGCGAGACTACGCCGAAGCCGGCGCCGGTCGAGTACCGTTTCAATTTCTGCACTCATATTCGTTCCCATATGCGCACCACTGCGCCTTTTCGCTTAAGTATAACAGTAGGCCATTCTTGCGCCTGACGACAATCGGCAGCCTTGGAGTTCGGTGAAAAAAGAGGCGCGCGAAACCTATTTCCGGCCTCGCGCGCCCGATGATCGCCGGCAATGGAAGGGCGATTACTCGCTCTCCTCCTCGCCCGCTGCGTCCTTCTTCTTGATGGCGGCCTTGAAGATGTCGCCGAGAGAGGCACCCGAGGCCGATGAGCCGTACTGGGCCACCGCCTGCTTCTCCTCCGAGATCTCGAGGGCCTTGATCGAAACGCCAATTCGTCTTGCCGCCTTATCGACCGTGGTTACGGCAGCATCGACCTTCTGCCCCACTGTAAAGCGCTCCGGGCGCTGTTCGGAACGGTCACGCGAGAGATCCGAACGTTTGATGAAGGTCGTAAGATCGCTGTCCGAAATCTTGACCTCAATACCGTTCTCCTGCACCGCCACGACTTCGCAGGTTACCGTGTCACCCTTCTTGTATTTCGACATCTTGTCGGCCGGATCGCCGGCGAGTTGCTTAATGCCAAGAGAGATGCGCTCCTTCTGACTGTCAACATCAAGTACAACGGCTTTTACGGTGTCGCCCTTCTTGTAATCCTTGATGGCCTCGTCACCCGCTTTATTCCAGTCGAGGTCCGAAAGATGCACCATGCCGTCGACGCCATTGTCGAGACCGATGAACAGGCCAAACTCGGTAATGTTGCGAATTGGGCCTTCGACGACCGAGCCCTTCGGATGTTGGGCAAAGAAGGCATCCCAAGGGTTGTCCTGCGTCTGCTTGAGACCGAGGGAAATGCGCCGCTTCGAGGGGTCGACCTCAAGAACCTGCACGTCGACCTGCTGGCTAGTTGAAACGATCTTGCCAGGATGGACGTTCTTCTTGGTCCAGCTCATTTCGGAGACGTGGATCAAGCCCTCCACGCCGGGCTCGAGCTCGACGAAGGCGCCGTAGTCGGCGATATTCGTAACCGTG
>CAZSNH010000311.1:0-4297 GCA_964607855.1 uncultured Hyphomicrobium sp.
GGCGCGCCGGCCCGAGACCCGGTCCAACACGTCCGTGTGCCTCAAGATCGTCGACCCTGACGTGCTGGCACTTCCTGCCGATAAGCAGGGGGCACTTGCCAAGGCCATCGTGAGCCGCCTCGAAAAGGAGAAGGCCGCCTTCGACGTCGGCGCGTATCGCGATGCGCCGGCGGGCTTGCGCATTTGGTGCGGAGCCACCGTCGAGAAGGCCGATCTCGAGGCACTCGTCCCTTGGCTTGAGTGGGCGTTTCACGATGCCAAAAGCGAGTTCATCGCCTCGTAAGACGAGGCTCAGCACGCGCCGTCATATTCCTGGAACCCGTTCATTTTCGGAGCTGTCAGCATGGCACCCAAAGTACTCATCTCAGATGAAATGTCTCCTGCCGCCGTCGCGATTCTCAAGGAACGCGGCATCGACGTCGAAATGAAGACCGGCCTCAGCAAAGAGGAACTCGAAAAAATCATTGCCCAATATGATGGCCTTGCCATTCGCTCGGCGACCAAAGTGACCGAGAAGGTGATTGCGGCGGCAAACCGGCTAAAGGTCGTGGGCCGGGCCGGCATTGGAGTGGACAACGTCGATATTCGTGCTGCGACCAAGAAGGGTGTGATCGTCATGAACACGCCGTTTGGCAATTCGACGACCACGGCAGAACACGCCATAACACTCTTGCTGTCGCTGGCGCGCCAGATTCCTGCCGCCGATCGTTCGACCCAAGCGGGCAAATGGGAAAAGAACAGATTCATGGGCGTCGAGGTGGCCGGCAAGACGCTCGGTCTCATCGGCTGCGGCAACATCGGTTCCATCGTCGCCGATCGGGCGCAGGGCTTGAAGATGAAGGTTGCCGCTTACGATCCGTTCCTGTCTCCGGAGCGGGCCAAGGCGCTCAACGTCGAAAAGGTTGCGCTCGACGATCTTTTCAAGCGCGCCGACTTCATCACGCTCCACACGCCTTTGACAGAAAAAACACGTAACATCATCGATGCGGCAGCGCTCGCCAAGATGAAGCGCGGGGTGCGTATCGTGAACTGCGCGCGCGGCGGCCTCATCGACGAAGCAGCTCTCGCAGAGGCACTGAAATCGGGCCATGTTGCCGGCGTGGCGCTGGATGTCTTCGTTGAGGAGCCTGCGAAGTCGAATGCGCTCTTCGGCATGGAGAACGTGATCTGCACGCCCCACCTCGGAGCATCGACGCTCGAAGCGCAGGAAAAAGTGGCTCTTCAGGTTGCCGAGCAGATTTCCGACTACCTGCTCAACGGGGCCATCACCAATGCGGTCAATTTTCCCTCGATCTCCGCCGAGGAGGCGCCCCTCCTGACGCCGTGGGTGAAGCTTGCCGAATCCCTTGGGTCATTCGCCGGGCAGTTGACCGATGTCGTCATCCGGGGCGTGCGGCTCGAGTACGCAGGCGACATTGCGCAGAAAAACACCAAGCCGCTCACAGCGGCGGCGCTTGCCGGTGTGCTGCGCCCGGCTCTCTCAGACGTCAACATGGTGTCCGCGGCGGCGATCGCCAAAGACCGCGGCATTGTGATCGAGGAAGTCTCTGGCTCGGAATCTGGCGCCTTCGAGAGCATCATGAAGCTGACGGTCAAGACCGATGCCTACGAGCGTTCATTAGCCGGCACGATCTTCTCTGGCGGACGTGGGCGCATCATCGAGGTTCGCGAGATCCCCATGGACTTCGAACTGACGCCGCACATGCTCTTTATTCGCAATGCCGATAAGCCGGGCTTCATCGGTCAGCTCGGGACGGTGCTCGGTGATGCGGGCGTCAACATCGCCACCTTCAATCTCGGCCGGGAGAGGCCGGGAGGAGATGCCATCTGCGTCGTGTCCGTCGACGAGCCCGTCAGCTTTGAAGTTCTCGAGAAGGTTAAGGCCTTGAAGCATGTGGTGCGTGCGCGCCGCCTCGAATTCTAGGCCGAATAACGTAACCAGCTGAATTTCGGAGAACTTCTCAGTAGCAAGGGGCAGGCACTTGTCATAATTAGGTCGTCTTGGCACAGCACACGAGGGCCGCATGAGCCACACTCATGCGGCCCCCGGCCAAACCACAGTGAGGACGACCCATGCGCCTTTGCATCGCTTTTACGTCAATTCTTTTGGGCGCCAGCGCGGCGTGGGCTGCCGAGATTCCCGCTTCATCCAAGATAGAGTCCGTCACCGTGTTTCCGTCGGGCGCAGAGGTGTTGCGGGTCGCCAAACTGAAGATCGAAAAGGGCGAGCACGTTGTCGTCGTGAACGACATCGCAGCTTCGGCGGTGCCAGGGTCGATCCGTGTCGAAGGCAAGGCGACGGGTAAGCTCGACATCGGTTCGGTGGATGCGCGCCGCCTCTTCATTCCGCGCAATGATTCGGAAGCTGCAAATACCGAGCGGCGCAAGCTCGAGGACGAGCTGGAATTGCTGCGCGACGAGCGTTCGCGCTACGAGGCCGAAGTTCAGAGCGCTGAAACGCAAAAGGCCCTCATCAGTAATCTGGCGCAGATGCCGACCCGGCCGGCACCGGCCGCGGGTGGAGCCGAACGCGGAGAAGATTGGCCGCAAATTCTCGCCCTCATCGTATCGGGAAGCCGGGAAGCTCAGCGCACCCTCGTTGAAGCGCAAGTCAAGATACGCGAGCTCGACCACAGGATCGGCGATCTCGAGAAGCGCTTGACGGAAGTGGCGCCAGAAAAGGAAGAGCGCACAGAGGTCAAGATCCACGTCGTGGCGGCAGCTCCCGTCGATGCGGATATCTCAGTTCTCTATCAGGTCCCGTCTGCATCTTGGCTGCCTGCTTATGACGCGCGCCTGGCAACGGGAGCAAAGAACGTAGTTCCTAAGCTCGATCTTCTGCGTCGCGCCTCGATTTCGCAGCGAACAGGCGAGCCATGGAACGACGTCAGTATTCTCCTCTCGACCACGCGGCCGACGGCGGGAGCCGCCGCACCCGACCTGCAGCCGATTACGGTCGACTTCGAGCCCGTCTTTGTGCCGCGTCCGGTTGCTGCGGCCCCACCTGCTCCGATGGCGGCCGGCCGTGCTGAGGCTCCAGCCGATATGGCGGGGGCAGAAACCGAGACCGATGAGCGCGAGTTGGATACAATGCGTAAGAAGGCCGAGGAAAAAACGGTCGAAGTCGAGCAGCAGAAGGCTGCCGTTATTGCTGCACCCTTCCAGGCGATTTACGCAGTGCCGGGCCGACTGTCCATTCCGGAGACGGGCGAGGCGAAGCGCGTGCAGCTCTTGGAAGAATCAATCGAGCCACTGCTTGTCGTTCGCACAGTACCCAAGGAGGACACCAAAGCCTTCCTCTACGCCAAGATGATGCTGCCAAGGGGCGGCTCGCCGTTGCTTCCCGGCACCGTCTCGCTCTTCCGGGACGGAACATTCGTTGGCACGGGCCAGCTTCCGGTCCTCAATCCCGGCGAGGAGCATGAGCTTGGCTTCGGTATCGACGATCTCGTTCGCGTGAAGTATGCCGTGGCAGAGGAAAAGAAGGGCGAAACCGGCCTCATTTCGTCCTCGCGCACGGACAGCCGCAATTACCGGATTACAGTGAAGAACATGCATGAGCGCGCAATCCAGCTCAGCGTGCTCGATCAGGTTCCCGTTTCGAAGAACCAGGAAATCAAGGTTGAGTATACAGGCCGCACCCCACCAACGAAGCAGAACGTCGATGATAAGCGCGGCGTCGTCGGCTGGGAAACCAAGCTCGAACCGGACCAGGAACAAGTGATCGAGTTTGGTTACCGCATGACGTGGCCGGCTGCGAAAAACATCGTACTTGGCCGCTGAGGTCCCATCGGGGGAAGCGAACGTGACATGGGGAGACAACCGATGCGAAAACTCGCCTACATTCTTCTTGGCCTCTTGCTCGTGGCCGGATCCGGCGCATTCCTGTTGACGCGCCAGCTCCGCGTAGCCGATGGCGATAAGCCTGCCGCGGCTCCCACTGCAACCACGCGCAGCATAACGCGCGAGAACGGCGGTGACAAAGTCGCCGTCACGAAACCGCAGAGGAATATCGATAAGGGGATCGAGCAGTACCGGACCCCAGAGGGAGGCTGGAAGCTTTTCGAGGCCGTTATCGATGTCTTGAACGTCGTTGTGGGATTAATCGGTATCGGGCTTGCCGTTTCGGGCATGCGCATGCGCCGGGACGAGGCAGTCCGGAACTGAGACGCCAAGTCTTTTCAAGCCTAATTCGGAAGTGCGTGCCAGCTGAGGCCCAACGCCGCCGCCGAGGCTATCCGTTTGTGCTTCCACTCCTCGAATCCTGAGCTATAAGCAGCCTAGGCCCTGGCGGCAT
>CAZSNH010000312.1:0-1945 GCA_964607855.1 uncultured Hyphomicrobium sp.
AGTGGTCGTAATCGATAATCGGCCGATCGTTGTCGTCGATGGCAATCGCGGCATCCGGGCAGTAGGCGAAACAGAGCCAGCAGCCGTTACACTTTTCAGGAATTAGAGTGGGACGGAAAGTCCTCCAGCTTCCCGTCTTCCGAAGCGGGGCGTTCGCGCCAGCAGTGATCCCCGCGGTGCCTTTCGTGGGAGACTCATAGGCCGGGAACCACAAGTCGACCGGACCGGCTGCTTCGGCACTCGACTTTTCCACCGGAACGAGCGGCACGGACTCGTAGCACACAGCCGCCAGCGTTTGGTTCTGCTCCACCAAGGGACCAGGAACTTCGAGATCGGCCAATTCACCGGCGATCGCCGCGTGGAGACATTCGATCTTCAATCCAAGGAGTCGTCCAGCAACCGCAGCCAGCGGCGCGCTCAAAGCCGTCACCCTGCCGAATTTCTTCAATGCCATGCCCGTGACATCGAGCGCGCTCAGCCGGCAGGGATCCTTTATCCGCGCACGCAAGCGCTCGACATCCCGTGTCGTGTTCACATAGACAGCGCACTCCTCCCTTACTCCCTCCAGTACGCGCGCAGCCGGATCGTCCAGCAACGTGGCGTCTGCCAGGATGACGAGACTGGGATGAGCAATGAAACCGCGTTCGAGTATCGGACCGGCCGCGATGCGCGTATAAGCCGAAACCGGCGCCCCGCGACGCTCAGCTCCGTAGATCGGCGAGTCTTGGGCCTGATAGCCCTGGAGGAAGGCAGCCGTCCCCACGATTCTACTGGCGGTCCTCACCCCCTGCCCACCCCGACCGTGAAAACGTACTGCATACATCACGCTCACTTCCTCAGCGCCTCCCGGACTTCCCTGACTTGAGCGCAGGCCAGACAGAAAGTCGCAGCAGGCAGCGCTTCAAGTCGCTCTTGCGGGATGTCTCGACGGCAAACTTCACACTTCCCGTACTGACCGGTATCCAGCTTGACCAATGCGCGGTCGATCGCCTCGATCTCGGCCGTGATGCGAGTATCCAGGCGGTCGAGCAAGCGTATCATCTTCTCGTCTTGCCCGCGCTCTGCCGGTTCACGCTCGACGTCGGTCTCAAGCCAGAGGAGATCTTCTTCCGTCTGCGCGGCATCTCGGAAAAGTTGCCGGCGCTGAGTCAATAATTTCCGGCGCAGATCATTCAATGGAAGCATGGATTCTTCTCCCTATGACAAGGCAAGCTCATAAGGAGCCTACTTCACGAAGTCTCTCTTGAAGGCCTCCTTGCCGGCTTCAAAAGCGGCCTCGACCGCCGCCTTCTTTTCCTCGACGAACTCCTTTCCACGCGCGATGACCTCGTCGAGGTCAGCTCGAAGCTCCGCGGCCTTGGCCAACAGGTCCTCCTCGGTCCGGCGCGCATACCCCTTGATCGCCCTTCGCGTCTCTTCCCCTGAGCGCGGAGCTAACAGAACCCCCGCGATCGCTCCGGCGATCGCGCCACCGACAAAGGCAAGGGCGATGGCTTGGGCTGAACGGATCGCATGACGCTCGTCCATGGGGTGTCCTCCTTGCGTAAAGCCGTTTTGCTGATTGACGAAAAGCCAACTCCGTGCCAGCGGCGATAAGGAGTTCTTCGGTGACAGCGTTGATAACATGTGGTCTTATGCGGGGGTTTGGAGGCAGGGCTTTTTCGCTGAGGCATTCCAGGTCTGAAGAATGGAAACCGCTGTCGCAAAAGGCAACAGGACTCTTCGTTCACGCCGTTATCGGGGTCAACCGAACCTCCCATTCGATCATCAAGCGATCATCAGATGGGCAATCAAGCAGGATGCGTCGCCCGCGTTATTCGAGACGGGCGCCTGCCTGTCGGCAGACAGGCGTGTAGCCCGGGGCGGCGGAGGCGTACTTGAAACCGTACTTTGACGCCGCGCGGGCCGAGCCTGCCCGCCCCCGACAGATACAATCGGGGGCTTG
>CAZSNH010000312.1:1955-4295 GCA_964607855.1 uncultured Hyphomicrobium sp.
CCCGTTGCGCTCCCGACGCACGGGGTCGAACGGCGGTTGCGGCAGTAGCGCTCATGAATAATGTGGGCGAGAGCCTCATCCAGGTTCCGAAGTGGTGTGCTCCGACGGCGTATCGTTGAATCCAAGCGAGTCCTGGGCCCTCTTTGGTGTTTCGTTTGCTAAGAGGTCTGCGATGAGATCGAGACGTCGTCTTGCCATCTTTGCACGCGCGACCTGCCGGCAGGCTACGAAACCGTCTCTGGCTTCTCCGAAGCAGCGACGAGCCTCATGCAGGCTGGACAACATCGCAACTCCGCCACGTGCGAGTTGCAGGCAAGCATTTCCGGCGTTGAACTGCACCACGGCATAGTCACAGGGCCATTCGTCCTTGGTTCGGACGGCTAGGGCGCGCCCAAAGTGCCGTAGGGCTCTGAGGGCGTTGCGTGCAGGCTGTAGAATTCTTTACCCTGACGTGAAATTCGGGTCCGGGTGCGGGAAGATCCAGGGAATGCTGGCGCCCAAAACCACGCGGTGGCCTGGGAGTCCGGCGCGAGATGCCACAGTACCGGCGGAAGACAAGGTTCAGCAGGCGATGTTGAACGAGCGCACGTAAGGCAGCGCCTGCTCGGATTGCCAATGGCCTCGGTGACGCACTGGATCAACGGATCTCACCATGGGGACTAGGAGGCACGCCCGTCTCGGATCACCCGGCACACCGGTACGTCTTGAGCTCACCCGCCGCGGCGGCCTGCGCCAAATCCTCGATCGTCCGGCCCGTCAAGGCGGAGGTGGTCCATTTCTCGGTGATCTCGATGCCCGGTTGGGCGTGCTCGTCATGTTGTTTGATGAGCAGCCACTGACGCGGGCGACCCTTCATCCGAATCAAGGTAAATCGCCCCTGCAGCCTCCGGCCGTGCAGGACGAAGTCCACTTTCCCGGCTTTGAGCATCGCGGAAGCGACAGCCCCGGCGCGCTCTTCCCCGACAAGCTCAAACCAGCCCGAATCCCAGACCAGGACCGGCCCGGCTCCATAGTGGCCTTCTTCGATCACGCCCTCGAAGTCGGCATATTCGAGGTCATGGTCCTCAACCTCGACAGCCAAGCGCTTCACCGTCGGATCCAAGGATGGACCCTTTGGAATTGCCCACGACTTGAGCACCCCGCCGAGTTCGAGTCGAAAGTCGTAGTGCAGGTGAGAAGCGAGGTGTTTTTGCACGTTGAAAATGGGACGTTTCTTCTGTGCCATATTTCGCTCCCCGATGGAGCACGCAGCGAGCCTTCGACTCCGCTCAGCCTTTTAGGTCACCGGAAGGAACGGGGCCAGGCTACGAATGTAACTCAGCACGTCGAGCATATCCTGCTCGGAGAGGCGATCGCGCCAGCCATGCATCGGACTGAAGAGCACACCGTGCGAGATACTCAGCAAGAGTTCCATGTCCGTTTTCGAGCGCGACTTCAGGGACTGCAAATTCGCGGGCGGCACGATCAAATCGCGCGCGTCAGGACCCAATCCATCACCCGCTTTTCCATGACACCGCAGACAATGCTGCTGATAGAGCGTTTCTCCTTGCTTGGGATTGGGCGGCCTTGTTTCCGCGACGGCCCAGGAACCGAACAGCATCAGCAGCAGCGCACTTACCATCGAAATGGTTCCCCTCATCATAATGCCTTCCTTCACAGAGTTCTCCGCCCGCAGCGGCATCTACGGCATCTTCGCCTTCGTCATTCACGAGCCCTGAAGAGTTCGAAGCAAGACGATCGTGCCGACGCCCGTCAGCATCATGAGAAACTGCGCCACTCCTGGCTCCGCGCCAATGCGGCCTTGCAATCCCGGGATCAGATCCGCTAGACCGATGTACAGAAAGCTGGCTGCAGACAGCGCGAGAATATAGGGCATTCCCGCCGAGACTTGCTGCAGGCTGATATACCCCGCCAGCGCCCCTGGCACGGTCGCTGCGCCGGAGATGAGATTCCAGCTCAGCGCCTGCTTGCGGGTGAATCCGTTGTCCAACAAGATCGCGAAATCCCCGACTTCCTGCGGCACCTCATGGACCAGGACCGCCACCCCCACCGCGATGCCGAGCGGAAGGGAGGAGAGGAACGCCACGGCGATGACAACGCCGTCCACGAAATTGTGCAGGGCGTCACCGATCAGCATCAGATATCCTGCCGTCTTGTGCACCTCGCATCGTCCCATCACATGGCAATGTCGCCAGATGACAATTCGTTCGAGCACGAAGAAGAGAATCAATCCCGCCAACACGGTGGCCAGCATCGGCTCGGGCCCCGATCGCCGGATGGCCTCCGGCAGGAGGCCCAGCAGTGCCACTCCCAGAAGCGTTCCCGTTGCATAACTCACCA
>CAZSNH010000313.1:0-4264 GCA_964607855.1 uncultured Hyphomicrobium sp.
CGCTTTGGCGTTTTCCGCATTTTAAATGCGAGGAGCTAGATCTTGGCGGGCTGAGGAGAACTGTAAGAGCTATTATAGGGTTAATAGGGAAAGCGCGCAGAGTCGCCCACAGCGTGTCTCGCGCTTCGCGAAAGTGTTTGTCACGGAGGCAGACAAATCGGATACTCTCAAGACCGGGAAATACTCCCGGACTTGAGGGAGGGAGGGCCAATGCGGCTTCATGGCCACGGGCGCCAGCATACTAGGACATGAGCAAGCTGAAGCGAGCACTGATCGCCATAGCGGGTCTTGGAGCCTGGCTCGCGGTGTTCGGTTTCGTGCTTTTTGCAGCGGCCGTCATGCGCGAGCCCCCGCAAAAGGATCTCAAGGCTGACGCCATCCTCGTTCTGACAGGCGGCCAAACCCGGATCGCGGAAGGTGCGCGGCTGCTCAAGGAGGGTCGCGCCAAGCGCATGCTAATTTCAGGCGTCAACAAGATCACACGCCGCGACGAACTGATGCGGCTATCTGGATTGCCGGAAGAGCAGTTCAACTGCTGCGTCGATCTTGGTTATGCTGCCCTCGACACCATCGGCAACGCCGAAGAAGCGCGCGACTGGGCTGATGCGCGCGACTACCACAGCATTATCGTCGTGACGGCGAGTTACCACATGCCCCGCAGTTTGGCCGAACTCGGCCGCACGCTTCCCAATACCGAGCTCATTCCATACCCTGTCGTGCCCAAGGGCTTCGAGACCGAGGCCTGGTGGCTTCACTTCCGCACCACGCGCCTACTCATATCGGAATACCTCAAGTTCTTGCCGTCTGCGGCACGCTTCGGAGTTGTCCGTGTCTTGATGCCATGGCACGACAGCTCGTTTGCCTCAGCGCCTATCGGCAGTCCGGAAACATGAAGGCGCAGAAAGTAGACTAGCCCTCGATGCTCCGATCCATCGTTTTTGCGATCGCCTTCTACGTGACGACGGCCCTCTTCCTCGTGCTCGGATCCTGGCTGTTCGTAGCGCCGCGGTCCTGGGCGATGATGGGACTTAAAACCCACGCAAGGGTTTGTACGTGGCTTCTTGAAAAAATCGTCGGAACCAAAATGGAGGTCCGCGGGCTCGAGAAGTTGCCCACCGGGGCCTGCCTTATCGCTGCAAAGCATCAGTCTACATGGGATACGTTCGCGCTGATCCCGCTCTTTAGCGATCCCGCAATTGTGCTCAAGGACGAGTTGAAATGGATTCCGTTCTACGGCTGGTTCTGTTTGAAATTCGAGCACATTCTGGTGAAGCGCGATAAGGGAGCAAGCGCACTCAAGAAGATGATACGTGACGCCCGGGCGCGCGCTGCCGAAGGCCGCCAGATTTTCATATTTCCGGAAGGCACGCGCCGTCCGCCGGGAGCTGATCCCGATTACAAAACAGGCTACGTGGCCCTCTACGAAGGGCTGGATCTCCCTTGCGTGCCGGTGGCGCTGAATTCCGGACTCTTCTGGCCGCGCCGTCAGCTTATCCGCTTGCCAGGAACCATCATCGTCGAATTTCTCGACCCCCTCCCACCCGGCCTGCCCCGCAAAGAGTTCCGGCGAATCCTGGAATCGAACCTCGAGGCGGCAACGCGCCGTCTCCTCGACGAAGCCAAGAGCGGCAGGCCTCGCAAAATAGAAACATAAATCGAACAATTACGGAACATTTATTGACTCTTTACATCTCAGTGCTTACATTTGCTCGTATTGCTGGTGAGCAGAGTCAATCGTGCGATGCCTGACGTCACACCCTTTCTGGCCCCCATCTCGGAGTTGATTTGGGAGCGGAAGTATCGGCTGAAAGATGCCTCCGGTGCGCCTGTGGACAAGACCCTGGGCGACACGTTCAGGCGCGTGGCCTCCGCCGCAGCCAGCGTCGAGAAAGGGGGCCGGAAGCGCCGCCTAAAGCTTGCGCAGGATTTCGAGGCCAACATCTCCGATTTTGGTTTTCTCCCAGGCGGGCGGATCCTGGCGGGTGCCGGCACGGGCCGCGCCGTGACCCTTTTTAATTGCTTCGTCATGGGCCGCATCGAGGACGATCTCTCCTCCATTTTCGAAAACGTCAAGGAAGCCGCTCTCACCATGCAGCAGGGGGGCGGTATCGGTCACGACTTCTCGACCCTGCGTCCCCAAGGGGCCCCGGTCCGCAGCATCGGCGCCGACGCGTCGGGCCCGGTGAGCTTCATGGAAGTCTGGAATGCCATGTGCCGCACCATCATGTCTGCGGGTGCCCGCCGTGGCGCCATGATGGGGACGATGCGCTGCGATCATCCCGACATCGAGGACTTCATCGATGCTAAGAGCACGCGCGGAGAGCTCACGAACTTCAACCTTTCTGTACTCGTCACCGACGACTTCATGACTGCGGTCGCCAGGGATGAGCCCTGGAAGCTCGTCTTTGGCGACAAAGTCTACCGCACACTTCCGGCCCGAGGGCTTTGGAAACGCATCATGCGTGCGACCTACGACTATGCCGAGCCCGGCGTGATTTTCATCGATCGCATCAACCGCATGAACAACCTCGCCTATTGCGAGGAGATCAATGCAACAAACCCCTGTGGCGAGCAGCCACTGCCGCCTTATGGTGCCTGCCTGCTTGGCTCCATCAATCTTGCAGCCCTTATCGAGCGGCCCTTCACGGACGAAGCTTCGATCGACTTCTGCAAACTGGAGAAGCGGGTTCAGCTTGCCGTGCGTTTCCTCGACAATGTGATCGGGATCTCGAAGTATCCGCTTCCCCAGCAGCGTCACGAGGCCTTCGCCAAGCGGCGCATCGGTCTTGGCATCACGGGCCTCGCGGACGCCTTGATTTTTTCGGGTCTACGTTACGGCACCCCGGAAGCTGCCGAACGCGCTCGCCGGTGGATGTCCGAAATCGAGCGCGCGGCATATTGGGCAAGCGTGGAACTCGCCGAAGAGAAGGGCGCCTTTCCGCTCTTCGATGCGGAAAAGTATCTGGCAGCACCTAAAATCTCCGGTTTCGACAAGGCCCTTCGCAAGGCCATCGGCAAGCATGGCATTCGAAACGGGCTTCTAACGTCGATTGCGCCAACGGGAACAATTTCGCTGCTTGCCGGCAATGTGTCGTCCGGCATCGAACCGGTTTTCGATTACGTGGCAAGAAGGCGTATTCTCTCACCCGCTGGCGATCCCGGCGAGGAGACGATCGAAGATTATGCCCACGCGCTTTTCCGGCGCACATTTGGAGCCGATGCCCCCTTGCCGGAGGCCTTCGTGCGCGCGGGGGATCTGTCGCCCTCGCACCATCTCGCTATGCAGGCCGCCGTTCAGGCCCACGTCGACAGTTCGATCTCGAAGACCATCAATTGCCCCGAGACGATTACATTCGCAGATTTCGAGAACGTCTACAGAGACGCTTATGCGCTCGGCCTCAAGGGCTGCACGACCTTCCGGCCCAATCCGGTGACAGGTGCCGTTCTGGTCGCGAGCCCGGAAAAGCGGGTCTCCTCCATCCCGGCGACGGCCGAAGTGACTGAGACAGTTGAGCCCGCCAAAGAGAGAGCCGCTTCCCCGGTGATTGCCGAGCCGCAGCGCGCGGGCGACGTCGTCTACATGTCGAAGCCCTTGGAGCGCGACGCGGTGCTTACCGGCTTTACCTACAAGCTCAAATGGCCGGAGAGCGAGCACGCCCTCTACATCACCATCAACGACATCGAGCGCGAGGGCCGCCGGAGGCCGTTCGAGATCTTCATCAATACCAAGAACCTCGAGCACTATGCGTGGACCGTCGCTTTGACGCGCATGATCAGCGCCGTCTTCCGCCGCGGTGGCGATGTAACATTCGTTGCGGAGGAGTTGAAGGCGGTATTCGATCCACAGGGCGGGCGCTGGATTGGCGGACGATACGTTCCAAGCCTCCTTGCCGCCATCGGCGACATCATCGAAGCCCACATGGTCCGCATAGGTTTCATCCAGCCTCCGCCAAGTATCCATCCGGAAACGGAAGCACCATTGCGAAAGGCTGTGTCGGCCCAAACGAGCGAACCTTCTTCGGCTCCCCAGGCCACGCGCGCCATGCGCCATTGTCCGCGTTGCTCATCACGTGATTTCGAGCGCAAGGAAGGGTGTTGGATCTGCAACAGCTGCGGATTTTCACGTTGCGAATAAGGCAGACCGCGGGCAATTCACTTTTCTGCAAAGACCCGCGCCACGCCGTTAAGCGGTTCCTAAATTCCACTATCGAACCGCGATTTTAGAGCCGATTTGCGATGCTCTCTCTCAGCTTCGTCTCATTGC
>CAZSNH010000314.1:0-4264 GCA_964607855.1 uncultured Hyphomicrobium sp.
CTGGAGGGATTCGTTAGGATCATACCGTCAGTGACGGGGAAGATGGTGCAAATCCATCACGGTGCCGCCACTGTAAGCGGGGAGTGACTCTGCACGATGCCACTGTGTGCCTCGGCACATGGGAAGGCGCAGAGATAACGACGAGCCGCGAGTCAGGAGACCCAACTGCCGGGAATATCGAGCGCCCTTCGAGTCAAAGGGAGGTTTCCATGGGTCACGTTCGTTTGTGTTGCTTGTGTGTTGGTCTTCTGTCTTTCCTCGGCACGTTGTTTCTTCACGCCGCCACATTTGCACAAGATATTGTCATGGCCGATCAACAGGAGCCCCTCGAGGTTCCTGATGTCGTGGTGAGTGCGACCAAAACCCCATTATCAGCCAAACAAGTCACCAGCGCTGTCGAGGTAATCAATGGAGAGGAACTAGAGCGAATAAAACTCAAGACGGTCATCGATGCATTGCGTCTTGCGCAAGGAGTGTTTGCAACGTCGAGTGGCGGTCCTGGTACCGAAGCCACGGTGAAGATGCGAGGGGCATTCGCCAGACATACCCTCGTATTGATTGACGGCGTGATCGTCAATAGTCCAACTACCGGTTCATACAACTTTGCGGATTTGACATCCGATAACATCGATCGTATCGAGATCCTTCGTGGAGCGCAGAGTATGCTCTATGGATCAGATGCCATCGGCGGAGTGATCAACATTTATACGAAAAGAGGAGTCGGAAAGCCGAAGGTTGGCGCATTCGTGGAGTATGGCTCATTTGCCACGTTTCGTGAGGGCGGACGGGTGTCCGGTTCGAAGGGTCCCTTTGATTTTTCTGCTTCAGTGTCTCGTTGGGACACCAGCAGTTTTTCAGCCATCAATTACCGGCGGGGAGCATTTGAGCGGGATGGATTCCACAACTGGCAGGTTTCGACCAAGCTGGGTGTTGCGTTGCCTAGAGATGGACGAGCGGAGTTCAATCTTCGCTGGTACGATTCGCGCACCAGTTTCGACGGATTTGCGGATAGTGGAGCGCCGGCGGACATATTCGGCGCCCGATCGACCACCCGGAACCTCATACTCAACGGGATGTGGGAGCAGCCTCTGACATCATGGTGGACTACTAAACTGACCTTATCGCAGGCTAACGAACGGTTATTGAGTCAGAGTGGAGCGGTTGGGTTCAATCTCAACACCAGGCAATTCATTACTGCCAGTCCTGCATCCTGCTTTCCAAATTTCGACATGTGCTTCACTCCGTTTTCAAGCGACCTGGAAATCCTGAATCGCCGCTTGGAATGGCAAAATAACTTTCAGATCGGCAAGTTCGTGCTCCTGACTGCAGGATATCAATTGAGAAGGGAAGAGGCGGATTCCGCCGGATTTTTTGGGGCTGCACAGCCAAGTCGGATTATCTCGTCCAATGCCGGATTTGCGCAGGCTCAGGTCAATCTTTGGGATCGGCTGTTTCTGACGGCGGGAGGCCGCCATGACAGTTACAATACCTTCGAAGACGCAACGACATACCGGGTAACCGGGGGTTACAGCGTCAAAGAAACCGGCACAAAGTTCCGTGGCAGCTATGCCAGCGGATTTAAAGCCCCGACCATGAACGATTTGTTCTTTCAAAGCTTCGGCAATCCCAACCTGAAACCGGAGAAAAGTTTGAGCATGGATCTCGGTATTGAACAGAGTCTGTTCAACGATCGTCTACAGCTCAGCGCGGGTTATTTTTGGAACCGATTTCGAAATTTGATCCAATTCGCCTCCGGTGGCACATTATGTCCGCCGGTCACGTTCGGCTTCTGTCCCATTAACGTAGCGGACGCAAAGACGCAAGGGTGGGAATTTGCATTTAAATTGAATGTGTTCAAAGGATTCGATTTACGAGGGCAATACACCCATACACTGACCCGCGCATTCGATACCGCTGAGTACCCATTGGGCGGCGATAAACGACTTCCTCGCTGGCCGGTTAATCAGGCAACGGTCGGATTCACCTATCAACCGATTGAAGCGCTCACGCTCAACGTCGATTATCGGTTCGTGGGAGCCAGGAATAACAACTTGTCGAATTCATCCAGCCAACAATTAGGCGTCTTCAACCTCGTCGACCTTTCTGCCTCGTATGACATTACCAAGAATTGGCAAGCCTACGTTCGTGTTGACAACCTCTTCAACGAAGATTACGAGGAGGTATTTACATTTGGGAGGCCGATTCGCTCAATCTTCGGCGGCGTGCGCATGAATTATGATCTTCCGATCTGAGACGGTATGAACCAGTACCCACGATTGGTGATTGCAGGCACCTCGAGCGGCGTCGGGAAAACGACGTTGACCTTGGCGATTATGGCGGCCTTACGTGAGCAAGGCCGTCGGGTCCAACCATTTAAAGCCGGACCCGACTTTATCGATCCGAGCCATCATCAAGAGGCCAGCGGCCGCTCGTCTCGCAATCTCGACGGGTGGATGCTTGGGGCGGGCATGAACCGCTCAATCTTTACTCGTGCCGCAGCCGATGCGGACATTTCCTTGGTCGAAGGCATGATGGGGTTGTTTGACGGCAGTTCTCCGGTGGATGACATTGGTAGCACGGCCGAGTTGGCGAAGCAACTGAATGCCCCAGTGCTGCTCGTTGTCGATGGAAGCGCCGTGGCCCGTTCCGCTGCAGCCATGGTGGCGGGCTATGCGCGATTCGACCCCTCGTTGCATGTGGCAGGCGTTCTATTCAATCGAGTCAGCAACGAAGGTCATTACAAGCTGCTCAAGGCAGCCGTTGAGCAAGAGACGGATGTGGCTCCTGTCGGGTATTTGCGCCCCGACCCTTCTCTGACAATAGCGGATCGGCATCTCGGGCTGGTCATGGCCAGGGAACAAGGTGATGGTCGGCTCTATCATCGGTTAGCAAAAGCCGCGTTCGCAACGGTCGACCTGGATCGTATCGGAGCGCTCGCTCAATCATGCGGCAATCTGCCGGAAGCCGTATCCCCGTCGGTGATAACCCACCCTGGCCGTACGGCTCGCATCGGCGTGGCGCAGGATCAGGCGTTTTGTTTTTACTATCCGGACAATCTTGAATTGCTGGAAGCCGCCGGTGCTGAAGTTGTCAAGTTCTCTCCGTTGAACGACCACGCATTGCCGGACGTCGAGATGCTGTATCTTGGCGGCGGGTATCCGGAATTGCATGGCGCGGCGCTGGCCAAAAATGCTGTCATGCGGGCAGCCATCAAGCGGTTTGCCGATCAAGGCGGCGCGATCTATGCGGAGTGTGGCGGGCTCATGTATCTCACGGAGTCCATCCGTGATTGTGACGGGCATTCACATGATATGGTCGGAGTCTTTCCAGCGGAAGCGGTTATGAAGAAGGCGGGCCTCACGCTAGGATACAGAACAGTGGAGTGTTCACGCCGCTGCATCCTTGGTGACATTGGTGCCTCGGCACGAGGTCATGAGTTCCATTATTCCACATTGGTTGCAAGGGGGCCGCTGCAGTATGCTTGTGCACTGCGTGATGCTGAAGGTCTCTGGAAAGGACAGGATGGACTCATGAAAGGCAACGTGCTGGCACTCTATACCCATCTACACTTTGCCAGCCAGCCGGAAATGGCAGCATCGCTGGTTGAGTCGGCACGTCGTGCCGCCAGTCATGTACCGGTATCGGCTTGGGACTTGCCGGGAGCGGGACATTGAGAGGACCGGTTCAAAAAACCTGCGAGCGCTGCGGTCACGTCTTCGAGTGTGGCGGATACCAGTGCTGGTGCGGCAAAATGGGCATTACCGAGCCTCAAATGGATTGGATTGCAGCGCGGTATAAGGATTGTCTCTGTTCCTGGTGTTTGGGAAACATCGCAGTCGATGAGCTGGGGCCTCGCTCCGATTCAACAGGCGGCGGACAGGACAACCGAGCGAGGCAATGATGCAGGCTGATGGTCGATTTTCGGAGACTGAGCGCGAAGCCGTTTATCGCGCGATATTTGAACGGCGAGATGTCCGGCGTAATTTTCTGCCGACGCCGATTCCGGATGCGGTGCTGATGCGGGTGCTGACGGCGGCACATCATGCGGGATCGGTTGGATTCATGCAACCGTGGGATTGTGTGGTCATCCGCAATCATGCGACGAAACGCGCGGTGAAGAACTTGTTCCTTGAGGCCAATGCCAAAGCGTCGGCCCGGTACGCAGGAACCAAGGGGATACTCTATCGGCAGTTGAAGCTGGAAGGCATCGAAGAAGCGCCGATCAATCTGTGCGTGACGTGCAGCCGGCGGCGCGGCGGACCGC
>CAZSNH010000315.1:0-4254 GCA_964607855.1 uncultured Hyphomicrobium sp.
CCGAGGAAGTGCTCGCGGAGGTGGGCCTCAAGGACGACGATATCGTTATCCGGATGACGGGGTGCCCGAATGGATGCGCGCGGCCATATCTGGCTGAAATCGGATTAGTGGGACGCAATCCCGGCCTCTACAATCTCTATCTGGGTGCGGCCTTCGACGGTACGCGGCTTTCAAAGCTTTATGCCGAGAACGCGGATGAAGCGAAAATCATTGCACTTCTGAGCCCGCTCTTGAAACGTTACGCCAAAGATCGCAAGCCAGGCGAGCACTTCGGCGATTTCACGATCCGGATAGGAGCCGTCAAGGCGACAACGGCGGGCAACAAGTTCCACGAGGATGTCAAGCTCGCGGGCTAAGCCGGCCTTTCGAGCGGCGGAGCGGCCTCCTGCGGGCTTTACGCAGAAATGGCGTTTGCACGGGTCGGCCGGGCGAGACGGCTTGTGCGAGATTCCATGGGCGGGCTTGAAAACGCTTCGAAAAAAAATGTCCCTCCGTCTCAGGATGTGAGATCGGAGGGATACGTGGTCCTTGTGAAGTGCTCAGATGAGCGCACTTTTGAATGACACTCGGTGGCCAGATCCGAGAACTGGCCACCGAGGAGTTCATCCTAAATCTCGCCCTTGCCCATCATTTCCTTGATCTTCGCGGCCTGGCGCAGCGCGAGGGCAACGATCGTGAGCGTCGGGTTCTCCGCCGCACCCGTCGTGAACTGGCTGCCGTCCGAGATGAACAAGTTCTTGATGTCGTGCGTCTGTCCCCACTTGTTCACCACGCCATCGGACGCCTTCTCGCTCATGCGATTGGTGCCGAGGTTGTGGGTGGAGGGATAGGGCGGGGTCGGGAACGTGCGGATCGCGCCGACTGCCTCGTACAAAGCCGCACCTTGCTTGTAGGCGTGGTTGCGCATGGCGATGTCGTTTTCATGATCGTCGAAGTGCACGTTCGGGATCGGCATCCCGTACTTGTCCTTCTTGTCCTTGTTGAGTGAGACCGCATTCTGGGCCTGCGGCATGTCCTCGCCCACGATCCACATGCCGGCCATGTTGGCATACCCGTCCATGGCGGTCGTGAACTCGCGTCCCCAGGCGCCGGGGTCCAAGAAGGCAGCCATGAACGGCAAGCCTATCGAGAGAGTCTCGAGTTCATAGCCACCGACGAAACCGCGTTTCGGATCGTTGATCGATTCGTCCTGGATGATGCCGGCCATCGTCGTGCCGCGCCACATGCGCACCGGCTTCTCGAACACGGCGTAAACGGAGCCCGTGGTGTGACGCATGTAGTTCTTTCCGACTTGGCCCGAAGAGTTGGCCAAGCCGTCGGGGAACATGCTAGAGGCGGAGTTCAAAAGGAGGCGCGGGCTCTCGATCGAGTTGCCGGCGACGCAAACCACACGGGCTTTCTGCCTCTGCTCCTTGCCGTCCTTGTCGAAGTAGACAACGCCGGTTACCTTTCCCTTGTCATCGTGCTCGATTCGCGTCACGTGGCAATTGGGGCGCACCTCGAGCTTGCCCGTTTTCTCGCCTTTCGGAATTTCGGCGTATAGGGTCGACCACTTGGCGCCCGACTTGCAGCCCTGGAAGCAGAAGCCGATCTGCAGGCATGAGCCGCGCCCGTCACGCGGCTTCGAGTTGATCGACATGCGGCCCGTATGGCACTCCTTGTAGCCAAGCTTGTCCGCACCGGCCTTCATGATTTTGAAGTTGTTGTTGCCGGGCAGCCCCTCGATGCCATGGGTGCGGGTCGTTCCCATGCGGTCCTCGGCCTTTGTGTACCAGGGGTCCATCTCCTTGTCGTCGATTGGCCAGTCGAGGAGCGTTGCGCCCTTGATGTCACCGTAGGTTGTCTTGGCTTTCCACTCGTGGGGCTGAAAGCGCAGCGAAGCGCCGGCCCAGTGAATGGTCGAGCCGCCGACCGACTTCACGATCCAGGCTGGCAGGCCGCTGAAGTCTTTGGCCACGCGCCAGTTGCCTGAAGTGGAGCGCTCGTCGAGCCAGGCGAGCTGGCCGAAGCTGTCCCACTCATTGTTGATGAAATCCTCGATCGTATGCCGGGGACCGGCCTCGAGGATAACGGTGTCGACTCCGAGGATCGCAAGCTCGGAACCGACCGTTCCGCCTCCTGCGCCTGAGCCGATGACCACTACAACACTACCATCGTCGTTTTTGTAAGGTGCCGCCATGGGCAATCCTCCCGATATCTATGATTGTTTTGACGGAGCTCAGAGCCAATCGATGTCGTCGAAGCCGCGCTTGATGTAGCCACCCTTGGAGGCGCTCTCACCTTCGTAGCCGAACTTCTCCCACACCTCGGGCTGGTTATAGAGCGAGACGACCATGTCGCCGCGGATCTTCTGGAAAAAGGCATCCGACTGCATGCCCTTCAAGATCGCAACGCGCTCGTCTTCCCAACCAACATCCGCGTAAGCAACGCCATGTGCGGCCTTCGCGGCGGCATCCAGCTTGCCTACGCCTTCTTCCATGAGCGTCTTCAGCGCGCCGTCCGTGCCGGCCTTGTCGTCGTAGGCTTTGATGCAGACGGCGTAGTACTTGTCCGAGAGGCGGTCGTGCGGGAACACGTCGCGCGCCATCTTGATCAACGTGCGAACGGTCTCGGGGTTAAGGTTTTTCGCCTCGAGCCCCCAGGACTCGGTTGGACAGATCACCGCTCCGCTCGTCACCACCAGCGCAGCCGCGCCAGTCGTGGCAAGGAATGAACGGCGATCTACTTTTGGAGTGTTGTCGTAGATCCTCATTTCATTTTCCTCCGGGTGTTGTTCTTATGACTTGAAGCTATGGGTGTTCGTGCTGTGCCGATCTCAAATTATGTCGTTGTCTGCGGATCATGGTTTGGTTGCTGCTTCTTTGGAACTTGCTAGGCTTTTCAAGTAAGCGATGATGAGTTTGCGCTTGGCGGCATCGGCCTGCGAGTAAGGCATCATCGTGCCGGGTATGAACTCGGCCGCGCCCGCGATCCACTTGTCGAGGGTTTCTTCGTTCCAGACCAGTCCGCCGGCGCCCGCTTTCTTCAAGGCATCCGAATAGGCGGGGAATTCGCCAAGCATGCCGGCCCTGCGCCCGATGACATCGTGCAAATTGGGCCCTTGCCTGATTTCGGCTTTGGGTTCGATGGTATGGCAGACGCCACAGCTGTTCATGAACTGCTTCTGGGCAGCTGCAAGATCGACGGTCTCTTCAGCCTTCAGGCCCGAAGACGCAGCCCACACGATACTCGCGCCAACAATAGGTACAGACAGCGTGAGTAACCGGCGCAAACGCTCCTCCCTGCGCAACAATCATCTAGTCGCAGGGTAGGGCGTGCCGCAGCCCGAAAGGTAGTACTGCCGTACTACATGAGCAAAAACGAAATAGCAGTACGGAGGGCTGCGAGACCGTGACCTGCTCGCCTATGCGATCGAGAGCAGCATTGAACTTATTCGGCGGCCTGGAGACCGGTTGCGGCTGCCTTCTTCAAGCCGCCATCCAAGATGCGCCGCGCATCTGGCTTGCCGCGGACTTCGGAGACATAGGTGAGGCAAGCGCAACGCAACAATGACGTGAAATTATGAGCGTCGCCTGAGAGCAACAAGACTTCGTCGTGCATCTCGGTGAGAAACTTGCCGAGCGGCATTTGAAGCTCGGCAGCGATCTCGTCGAGGATGTCCCAGAAGGCGCCCTCGAGCTTGATGCTGGTTGCGTGCCCGCCAAGCCGCACGGAGCGGGTCTGGTATGTATAGGCCTCAAGAGGTTGACCCGACAAAATACTGCACATTACGAACCTCCCAGGAAGTGGCGCACATAGGATACTGGATCGCGCCGCTTTCGCAACCTCGAGCGCCCTTAAGAAGGGGTCGAACAGATTTGCGATTGCGATGGCGCGAAAGAAGATGTTGCGTTGCAGCAAAGCGTTGACGTCAGGCAGCAATATGCCGTGGCGCTATTTATTGAAGATAGCGTATGCCGCGTAGAACAAGATGATTCCCAGAGCCGCGCGCAACAACCAGTCGGGGACGAGACCCGTTATTCGCGAGCCGAGAAGAATGCCCGGCACCGAGCCCAAGAGTAGAACCCCCAGCAGCCAGGGGTCGACGTTTCCGAGACCCGCATGACCCATTCCGCAGACAAACGTCAGTGGGATGGCGTGAACGATGTCGGTGCCCACGATCCTGCGGGCCAACAGCGTCGGATAGAGGCCGGTCAGCACCGCTACACCGATGGCACCTGCACCGACCGAGGTCAGCGCAACGAGGGCACCCAA
>CAZSNH010000316.1:0-4243 GCA_964607855.1 uncultured Hyphomicrobium sp.
CAGGCGTGCCCACTGCAGGTCTGCTCCCGTGAGATTGGCCCTCCTCAGCTCCGCTCCGTCCAGATAGGCCGCTTGCAGATCGGCTCCTGTCAGATCGGCCTGATGCAGGTCGGACCGATCGAGCTGAGCATAGCGCAGATCGCGCCCGCGCAGGCTCACGCTCGGCTCCCCTGACACCTGGTCGCGATCGACGACGAGGTCCGTATCGGTGACGTGCAGATTGCGCCGGAAAACGCCAAACAGCGCCTCGTCGGCGCCTGCATTGATGAACGGGAGGCGGAACCCTTGGGCCGCCGCCCGTGACGTCGCCTGCGCACCCTCGATGCGTGAGATGCCCCGCAGGGGCCAGGTCAGCCGGTCAAGCGCTTCGCCAGGCACGGTGGCGACGAAGAAGGAGAAGAGGGCAACCGCGATCAGGAGTATAGCCGTCGAGAGGAACGTGAACGGATGTGCGGTCGAGTTGCGCAGGAATGCTTGAAAGAAGGAGGTTTCCATGCGCGACAGGAAGACGCCAATCAGGATCAGGATGCCGATGTCGGCAACGAGCAGCAGCCGCTGCGTCCAGGTGATGCCGATGTCGTGGTAGGGCAGGAACATGACCTGCATGTAGATGAGCAGGATGACCGGCAGGATGACCAGCGTCAGCCAGCTCATGCCATGCAGGAACGCGCTCACCACCGCGCTCCTTTGCGGGCCTGCGATCGCCTGCACGAAAAAGAAGTTGTTGAGCTCGAGGCGCAGGGGATGCGTCCGGCGCGGGGTGGCTTCCAGAAGGCGGATCGCCTGATCGAGCTCCAAGGTCTCGCGGGCGAGCAAGCCCATCTGGGCAATGAGGCCGAGATGCATCAGCACGATGGCGAGGGGCGCGAACTGGAAGAAGTGGGTGAGCTGGATCTCGACCTGCAGCACAGGAAGCTCGACGGGCTGCTCGAGGAGGAGATCCTCATGCGTCACACCTGCCACCGCGATCATAACGTAGGCCATAATCGCGAGGAAAATGAGCCAGCCCGTGTGTGCGGTATCGCTCGAATGGTTGACGGCTTCGAGGAGACTGTAAGGGTTGACCGGAGCTTCGCCTTCTGGTGGCGTGCGCGAAAAATCCGACATCAAACTCCCCCCGATACTCCCGGACCCTTTTGACGAGGCCAGACCATAACGGAGAATGTGTGGCGATTGCTATGGCGCCCCGGCCACGGGAGTGCCCCTTGACGGGGCCCGCCGATCGGATATGCGAAGGGGCCCTAAAAAGGGGAGGCCCGCACGGGGTGCGCTGAAAAATCGAGCACTTTTCCCCATTAACCACGAGCAAAACCACGACCAAGAGGCGCCTTTGTACGACTGCAAGAAATGCCCCGGCTACTGCTGCTCCTATCCCGTCATCGCAGTCACCGCGCGCGATCTTACCCGCCTCGCCAAGCATCTCGGGCTCTCGGAAGCCGAATGCGAGAGACGGCACATGGAGGCGCGCCATGGGCGCAAGCGCATCATGAAGCGCAAACCCGACACCCACTTCGGGCGCATCTGCAAATTCTTCGACACCAAAGCGCGCCGCTGCACGGTTTATGAAGGGCGCCCCGCGACCTGCCGCGAGTTTCCGGGAAAGGGCCGCTGCGGCTACTACGACTTCCTCAAATTCGAGCGCGCAACCCAGAACGACCCCACCTGGATCGCCACCACAAATCATGATTGAGTCTTTTACTTGCGCCGGGCGACTCCCCTGCGGGGAGCCGGCCGCCCGGCGCGGACGTTCGCCCCGTGGCCGGCTTCGCGGAGCGGAGTCGCGGGGCGCAACAAAAAAATAACCCTGCACCCCGCGGCCGGCTCGCGGGAGGCGAGTCGCGGGGTGCCATCAAAAAGAGTCCCGCCACAGAAAGGCGTGCAGGCGCTCGGAGGCGGCGCCCGCATGGCGATCGAGACAGGGCGCCCCCCTCTCAACGCAGCGTCTCTGCCGGCGGCAGCGCCGGCGCGAGCAGATCCGCGTCAATCCGATGAAGGTAGCGATGATCTGCTTCTGAAGCGCGTGGATCTCCTCGCGTGACATACGCCCGGCGGCCGGCCGGCACCCCGCGGCCTCCCCGCGAAGGCGGGGATCACCGGAGGGGAGTCGCGGGGGGCAACGAGAAGCAAGACCCCGCTTCGGCATGCACCGCCAGATCATCTCGGCGCCGGACTCTTCCGCTCGCTGGGGCTCGTCGTCCTGGGGCTCACTCACGCTACGCTCCTTATTTTGTTTGCGCCGGGCGACTCCCCTGCGGGGAGCCGGCCGCCCGGCGAACGTCCGCGCCCTGCGGCCGGCTCGCCGGAGGCGAGTCGCAGGGCGCAAACAAGAAATGCATCGCCGGGCGGCCGGCTCCGGAAAGCGGAGTCGCCCGGTGTAAATCAAGTCCGAGGGAGCGCGGGCGGCGAAACGCTGCGATCCTGGTTGTCATTTGGGCAGCCCTTCGGCGCCCGCGCCGGCGTTTTTTCCGGGCTTCAGAACGTCGCTTGCCGCGTCATGATCCGGCGACGATGGGGGCTTTGCAATTGCCGCACACCGGATCAACGTCTTCGACGCGCTTGGACGTGCCCCCGCCGGGTCGCCCCGGACGGAAACTCTGCACATAGCCCGGCCTCAGATACTCCGCGCATGAAGCGGCATGCTCGCCCGGGAGCTCAAAGCCGCTCCCAAAGGCTCGAACGGCGAGGCGCCGTCCCCTGCCCGCTTCAGACGCTTCCGGAAGCCTCCCTCGGCGGCAGGGGATGGGGGTGAGTATGCGGGCGGCTCGAAGACACGGGGATTAGTCAGCGCGAGAAAAATGCGCGCCGGGCGGCCGGCTCCGCGGAGCGGAGTCGCCCGGCGCACCGATTAGAGAACCGCACCCCGCGGCCTCCCCGCGAAGGCGGGGATCACCGGAAGCGAGTCGCGGGGTGCCAGGAAAAAAGCGCAGTCGCGGGATGCAAAAAAGACCCCCGAGACCGGGGAAATGCCCTCGGAGCTACCCAATCGATCCACATCTGGTATGCTGCACGCACATCAGGACTGCAAACGATAGGGACGAGCATCGAGGAACCATCAGCACTATGAAACTTTCAATTGAAACCGAACGCGAGGAAGACGGCCGCTGGATTGCTGAGGTTCCCGAGCTGCCGGGCGTTTTGGCTTATGGCGCGAGCCAAGGCGAAGCGATGCTCAAGGCCGAAACGCTTGCCCTGCGTGTCCTTGCCGAGCAGCTCGAACATGGTGAGCGTAGGCCCATGCCGCTCTCGATTTCAGTCCCTGCCGAATGAGCCGCTATGCGGCCACGAAAGCCCGTCGCGTTCTCGCGGCCCTTCTTCGCATTGGATGGTCCATCAAGAGGCAGTCGGGCTCACATCGCACGTTGTCGCGTGCGGGATGGCCAGATGCCGTTTTCGCCTTCCACGACGACGAGGAAATAGGCCCGGTGATGCTGGCAAGACTTGCGAAAAGGACCGGCCTCACACCGGACGATCTCTGACTTTTTTTCGCAGGGCAAACGCGCCGGGGGCTCTGCTTTTTTCGTGGCACCCCGCGACTCGCCTGCGGTGATCCCCGCCTTTGCGGGGAGGCCGCGGAGTGCGTGCCCGCCGCAACTAAAAAGAAAACCGGGCCCTGGAGGTGTCTTCAAGACCCGGTTGCGAACTCATGCAGGCGCTAAAGAGCTGTAGCACATCAAATGAGGGCGAACGAGTCGGCTGTTACGTCCCCATTCGAAGTGAAGACGCCAATAAGCTGAAGCTCTGCTGCAGTGACATCGGGATCCCCGTTGTTCTTGTAATACCAGACCGAGAAGTCATTTGAGTCGGTCGCATTGACCACGAAGATTGCCGTTTCATTGGGATTTTCAACCAAGTTGAACTCGTTCGATAGCTCTGAAGCCACATCCGAGGCACTGCTTAAGCTGTCTGCTGCGACACCCTAGCCACTGGTACCCGCAAGCAGCAGAGCCTCGGCGAGTGTCAGGCTGACCTCAAAATTATCGTTATCAAGTCCATTACCTGAGTCGAAGGCAAGAACGCCGGCGGACCCGCTACCGTTGTCGATTTCAGTCTTCAGTTCGCCGGTGAATTGTATGAGGTCCTTGTTATCGCCGCTTGCTGTGAAATTGAAGACATCGTCAGCCGTAGTAAACTCCGTAGCCACGGCATAGACGACCTTATCGACGGATGGGTCTCCAAGCGTTCCGACAGTAATGTCATCGGCGCCTTTACCGCCCTGGAGTGTGTCGGCGCCCGCACCACCCGA
>CAZSNH010000317.1:0-4218 GCA_964607855.1 uncultured Hyphomicrobium sp.
GCCAAAGACGCCCAGGCTGCAATTCGGAGCCGATCCTGAAACAGTTAAGGGCGCCCTCGCACCCCGGTTCACGTTCACCGGACAGGCCTGCCCGCAAGGGGCATGGCCTCAGGACCGGAGGCCTGAAACGCGCGCTGCCTATACCGGAAACGCTTGGCAACGGCAAGCCAAACCGCCCGCCGCAGGGGACCGCACCCAAATGGGCTATCGGGTAGAAGACTCCTTGCCCGAACAAGCCCCTGTCTGCTTCTGCACCGCCTCGATCGCCGCTTCAACGGCCTCCTCAATGCTGAGAGCCGAAGTATCGATCACCTCGGCGTCGGGTGCCGGCAGGAGGGGCGCTGTCAGCCGCTGGCTGTCGCGCTGATCGCGGGCCTCGATTTCAGCCAGGACAGTGTCAAAGGCGAAATCTCCGCCGCGCTCGTTGAGCTCGATCATCCGCCGCCGGGCCCGTACCTTGGGACTTGCGGTGATGTAGATCTTCGCATCCGCATCGGGGCAGACGACAGTCCCGATATCGCGGCCGTCGAGAACCGCCCCGGGAGGTTGCGCAGCAAAGCTCCGTTGCAATGAAAGCAGCGCCGACCGGACTTCCGGAATCACCGCAACGATTGACGCGGCCGCGCCCACGTCTTCTGATCGGAGGTCGGTTTCGCGGAAGCGCGCAGGATCGAGGTTGCGCGCCGCCCTGATGGCAGCCTCCCTGTCATTTGGCGTCGACCCCTCCTGCAGAACGGCAAGACCCACCATCCGGTAGAGCGAACCGGTATCGAGGAAATGATAGCCGAAATGCCTTGCCAGCGCCCGGGCCACCGTGCCCTTGCCGGCGGCCGCAGGCCCGTCCACTGCGATGATCACTTCGGTTCAGGCGCGCTGATCCGCGCCCCGAGCCGGTTCATCATGTCGGCAAAGCCCGGAAAGCTGGTCGAGATGAAGCTGCCATCGTCGATCGAGGTAAATATTCGCGATGCGGTCCCCATCACCAGAAACGACATGGCGATCCGGTGATCCATATGGGTGACGACTTTCCCGCCGCCTGGTGCGCCACCGCCATTGACCTCGAGCCAGTCACGCCCCGAATGGGTCATCACGCCGTTGGCTGCAAGGCCGCTCTCGACTGCGGCAAGCCTGTCGCTTTCCTTCACCCGCAGTTCCTCGAGCCCCTCCATGCGCGTCGTGCCCTCGGCAAAGGCAGCCGCGATGGCGAGGATGGGATATTCGTCGATCATTGCCGGCGCCCTCGATGCCGGGACGCGGATTCCCCGCAGATGCGAAGCCTTGACCCTGAGGTCGCCAACATCTTCGCCGCCCGCTTGCCGCGGGTTGACGATGTCGATGGCGGCCCCCATTTCGAGCAGCGTCTCGATCAGGCCCGTCCGCGTCGGATTGAGCATCACGTTCAGGATAGTGATGTCGGAGTTGGGTGTGATCAGAGCCGCGACGAGCGGAAAGGCGGCCGAAGACGGATCGGCGGGAATGGTGATATCCTGCGCCTTGAGCTCATGCTTTCCCTCAAGGCTGATATGGCGGACGCCATCCCGCAGCTCAACCGATATATGGGCACCGAATGCCTTCAGCATGCGTTCCGAATGGTCGCGTGTCGGCACCGGCTCGATCACCGTGGTAACGCCTGGCGTGTTGAGCGCTGCAAGCAGGACTGCGGATTTCACCTGCGCCGATGCGACGGGCAGCGTGTAAGTGATGGGAGTGGGTTCCGGCGCTCCTTGCAGGGTAAGGGGCAGCCGTCCGCCTTCGGATGACTTGAAGATGGTGCCGAACATCTGCAGTGGCATGATCACCCGGCCCATCGGGCGCTTTGACAGTGAGGCGTCACCCGTGCACTGCGCCGTGAGCGGGGTCGTAGCGATGAGGCCCATGGTCAGGCGCGCTCCGGTTCCGGAATTTCCGAAATCAAGCGGCCCGGATGGCGAGGTGAGGCCGCCGATTCCGACACCTCTCACGTGCCAGGTTCCATCCTCGTCCCGTCTGGCCTCGGCGCCGAGGGCCGTCATCGCCCGCGCCGTATTGAGCACGTCTTCGGCCTCGAGCAGACCCGTGATGCGTGTTTCGCCCGTAGCCACGGCCCCGAGCATCAGCGCCCGGTGCGACATGGACTTGTCGCCGGGCACACGCAGCCGGCCCTTGAGGCCGATGGATTTGCGCGAGATCAGAGGTTGTGTCGCGGAAGAGGTCAAGATCGGTCTTTCCCGGCTGGGCCTCGTATCATGGGCAAGTAGTCCTGTCACCTTTGGTTTTGACATGACGCCTAACCCATGGCATGGACGCCGCCCAATCATCCCTTTTCAGTGTTTCAAAAGGATTTAAGCCGTGGTCAAGGCCGAACTCGGAACCAAGCGCACATGCCCGAGCTGTGCTGCACGCTTTTACGATCTGCTCCGGAATCCCATCGTCTGCCCCAAATGCGGCGTCAGCTTTGTTGCCGCAACTCTCCTGCCGTCCAAGAACGAATTGCCGGCCGCCGTCGTGTCCAAACCTGCCAAGTCCGTGGTGGTCGAGTCTGAAGAATCGGCCGATGTCGAACTCGTCAGCCTAGAGGATGTCGAGGTGCCGGACGCCGATGACGAAACGGCGGCCATTGAAGACGTCGATCTCGGCGAAGATGCCGAGGTTGAGGGCGGCGATGAGGATGACGACACCTTCCTGGTTGAGGAGGAAGAGGACGGAGACAATGTCTCGGGCTTGATTGAGGGCGGCCAGCCAGGCAAGGAAGAGGACGAGGAGCCCTGACGCTTTTCGCTTGATTTGCCCGGAACGCGGAACTAGGTTCCGCGCGCTTTCGGCGCCGCCCATTTTTGGCGTCCGCCGCGGGTTGGACATCTTGTGGGGTCATAGCTCAGTTGGGAGAGCGCTTGAATGGCATTCAAGAGGTCGGCGGTTCGATTCCGCCTGGCTCCACCAAATCTCTGAAACTCTGAAGCGGCATCGTTTGCGCCGCAACACGGGTCAAATCCGATACAGGTAGCGATTGACCGTCGCGGCAGGGCCTCGCCGTGGCATCATTCGATGGCGACGACGATGTTGCGCGCGCCTGCCGCACCAAGCCTGAGGCTTGCCTCTGCCCGCTTGCCGTCAATCAGCCGGTTGATCTTGACCTGTCCGGTGCGGTCATCGCTGCAGGCAATTTGCATGACCTGCCCGGCCTTCAGCTTCCCCGAGGTCCCGGGCATGTCGCTGACGCACATGTTGCCATCGCCGAGCGAGACTTCGACGCCATAAGGCGTGAACACCGCATCGATCCCCCCCTCTTTAAACTCGTTCTCCGGTGCCCCGGTTTCATCTGAGGCGTCGGCCGGCAGGTCGGTCACGGCCGTCTTGCTTTCGACTTCGAGTTTCGACGACTTTCCTTGGCTCTTTTCGGGAGGAACAGCTGCCGAAAGATCTGGATCGGGACCGGTCTCCGTTGCTGGCAGGGTGCTGGCCACGGTTTCGGGCGACGGCATACTGGCCGGCGGCTCCGATGACTTGGCCGCCTGCATTGCGGAAGGCGGCGGCGCACTCAGGGCATTGGGTGAGTCTTCCAGGCTGGGCAGGCTGCAGCCGCAAAGCACCAGTGTTCCCAGGGTGGACAGAAAGGCAGCACGCAACGGCGCGGCCCGCCGGGCTTGTGCCCTTGCCGCAGCCAGGCTTGACCAGTTGGTTCTGCCGGTATCCCTCACGCCATCGCTCCCGCCCCACACGGACTGCGCATCTATCCATGGCATCAATTGTTCAAGGCTTGTTGAACGGCGAATTGCGCGGAAAGTGAGGCAGAGCTTCAGGTTACCGTGGTCTTAATGCGAGAACAGCACAGGCCGGTCCAAGTGATCGAGCACGAAGCGGGTCGCCCCGCCGAACACGAATTCCGCAAGCCGGCTGTGTCCGTAGGCTCCCATCACGATCATTCCGGCGCCGGTATCCTTTGCCTTGCGCAGCAGCGCTTCGCCGTGATCCAGCCCTTCCGTCGCATAGCTCTCGGCGACGGCGCGGATCCCATGTCGCGACATGGCTTCTGAAATATTGATGCCGGCAACGCGGTCACGGAACTCCGGATCCTTTTGCGGATCCACAATGACGATCCGCACGGTTTCCGCCAGCCTCAGCAGGGGCAGGGCATCGAAGACGGCCCGCGTCGCCTCGCGGGCTCCGTTCCAGCCCACCACGATGTGGTCGGGCGAAAACACGCAACTCCCCTCGCGCGGAAGCGCAATCACGGGCCGT
>CAZSNH010000318.1:0-4161 GCA_964607855.1 uncultured Hyphomicrobium sp.
CGTCGAAAGGCGGGTCAAGCGGAATGCAGTCGCCAGGCGGCATGGGAATGATGTAAGGTTTTTTTTCCGGTCCGACCACGAGTAAGACGCCCGCGAGCCCCCCTCGCGGGCGTTATGTTTGCAACGATCTGCCATTCTTGGCAGAGTTCGCACTACATTGACCGGCTTGCGCGGTTGAGAGCACGCGGGAGGCCCTGGACATTCTTGTTTTTGGATGGCGCCCGAGCGAAAGAGAGCGGCGATTGGGGGCGGTCCGTCCGTTTGGCTGTGGTTGTGGTGAGCGACTTGAAGTTGAAAAGGCCAACCGGTGCACTCGTCTCTCCGGCGGGCAGCGTTTTCGGAATGGGCGGGGCAGCCGCCAGCTGTTTGTTGCGTTCCAAGAGGGCGCGGGCCGGATCGCTGGCCCCGATGCGCTTCGAGTCGACACCGTTCAGGGCATCTATGATCCGCTTGTCGTGTCCGTACATGTCCTTTAACGCCTTGAGGTTACCACTCGCGTCGGCCACCAGCGTGAAGTAGGTATTATGAATAGGGATCGGATGGTCGAGCTCGATGCGGACCGTCGATCTTGTTCGCGCCTGCCAGGCAACGTCAGCCCTGCTCCAGTTCTTTCCTTCGGCGAGGATCACTTCGGCAAAACGCTGCGGATTGCGCACGCGAATGCAACCGTGACTGAACGTTCGCTCGGATGCCTCGAACAAGTGCTTCGATGTCGTATCATGCATGTAGACATCGTGTTTATTCGGGAACACGAATTTGAAATCGCCAAGGGGATTGCCCGAGCCCGGTCGCTGAACGATCGGAACATCGCGGGCATTGACAGTCGCCCATTTGATCTTGTGCGGCTTGATCTCTTTTCCATCATGAACGATGCGCATGTTTCGGCGCTGCAGGATGCTGTAATCTCCGCCGCGCAAACTGCCCCAAAGGCTTGAAAGTTTGATCGATTCGGGGACGGTCCAGTCAGGCTTGAAAATCACCCGCGTCATGGAATCGGAAAAGACAGGCGTCTGCGACCGTGTTTCGCCGATAATGATCCGCTCGGTATGAATGACTTGACCCTGCTTGACGACGCGCGTCTCGAATTCTGGGAGATTATTCCAGATATGCGTCTCGCCCAAATCGCGCGGCAACCAGCGCCAGCGTTCCATGTTTGCGAGAATTTGATTGATGCGCGCGGTGTTTTCCCTGTTGCCGCCCCGGAGTTTGCCATTCAAGGCGAGCCTCACGTCATCGTCAATGCCGCGCCGACGCCCGTAAGGAATTCCGGCTTTCAACATGAATTCTGCAATCGCATCTGCAAGATCCGCGTCCAATAGCGTCTCGTCACCGTTGTGTGACGGCACCGCAAGGCGCTGGCGGACGAGAGCCACATCGGGATGCCGCCTGCCTAGCTTGATGCGGTCGCCCATCGGAATGATGATCTCTCCGGCTGGCACTTTCACCTGTTCGCGCTCTTTCAGGAGCGCCAGCCTCAAAGCTTCGAACTGCGGATGGTTCGGATGCAGCGCGTGAATGGCCCCCTTTATGTCGGTCGCACCGGAGATCTCGGAAATCAATGCGCCGATACTCGGGGGTCGCGGCCTGTAGTCGAGCCAGAGGCTGAGTTCTGTGGGATCAAATCGTCCTCCGCGCGCGTGATAGGCATAGCGTGCTAGAGCCAACGAAAGATTGACTTCAGCGGCCGCCAATGTCTGCAAATCCTTGCGCCCTTCGGGAAGCGGCGGAACCACATATCTCAAAGGTTCGAGTCCGTAGTCGGCAGCGCGCATCAATTCCTTTATGACAGCTTCCGATCGCGGCATGAAGCCAGAGCGATCTACCCAAGCGGGGACAGATTGTGGTTCAGCGTAATAGGCGGCAAGTTCATGGATCCATTTGGCTTCGGGATCGTCTTGAAGCGTCTGCTTCTTCTTCAGAAGCTTTTTTGTGAGCAGCTGCTTGCGCGCCGTGAGGTCGGAGAGGACATATGCAAGGAGAGTTGCGTCCGCTGCCGTAGTCTGTGCTAGCTCTTCGCCCGGTTCCGAGCCCTGGGTCTCCTCGGCTGCAGCTGAAAGTAGGCTGCTCAGGAGAACGAGCATAGCGAACAAGAATCGCACAAGACCCATGACTAGAACCCCACGTGGTCCGCTGACGGGCATGTCGCCATGCTCATCTGCGAAACATTATGACCGCCGGCCAACTATTCATTCACAAGGGTGGTGCTTATTCGGGGCCGGCAGCGGTACTGGCGAATAGAACATACACAGTGCGAGCCGCAAGCGGTAGGCGTCCCATCAACGATCCGCCACGAATGCCAGCTTCGAGGGGCAAGGCGGCCACGTCGCGGGTGGTGGGCCGAGTAGCCTCTTAACTGGAAATTGGAACTGGTAATGTTCAATTGGTGAGTGGCGCGGCAAGCGGGTTGCGCCAGAGTCTCACCACTCCATCTTCACCAGCAGAAGCGATTTGCTGGCCATCGGGAGAGAATGCGACCGTTTTTGCGCCCCCTGCCGAGGCGATGAGCGTTTTTGCCGTCCGCCCGCGCTTGAAATCCCAAATTCTGATCTGTCCATCCTCGCCTGCCGACGCCAGTACGTCGCCGGAGGGCGAGAAGCTCAACGCGCTGATCCGTCCGCGATGACCGTAGAGTCGCCGCTGTGCGCGGCTCGAATTTGGCGACCAAAGTCGGATGCTGCCATCCAGCCCGCCCGAGGCGTAAACTGTGCCGCCATTTGCGATCGCTACCGAAGTGACGAAATCCGAATGTCCGCGATAGCGCCTCACGGTATCGAGTGTGTCGAGATTCCAGAGCTTCACAGTCTTGTCGGCACTCCCGGAAACGAGCATCGGCCCCTTCGGAGAAATGCCAAAAGCAATGGCGTTAATGGCGCTGTCGTGGGCGTCAATGATCTGCATGGGCGAGCTGGGTTGATCCACGTTCCAGAGCGTGACTTTCCAGTCGTGGCTTGCAGCGGCGAACCGGCTGTCGGCGCCCACAAATGCGAGCCCCCAGATCTGGGCATCGTTGCGCTTGAAGGTTGCTAATTTTTCCGCGCGTTCGAAGTCCCACAGGACGATTTGGCCGTTGGCATGACCGGAAAGAACCTTCGTCCCTGAAATAGCCAGGGATACGGCCGGTCCATCGTCGAGTTCGATCGTTCGTGTCAAAGCGGCTGAAGGGATGTTCCAGACCCGAATGGTGGCATCATCGCCAGAGGTGATGAGCGTCCTGCCGTCAGCGCTGTAAACGGAAGCATTGACGGCACCTTTGTGCCCCTTGAGCTCGGCCGTGAGATAGGACTGCACGGCCGTGCTCTGGCTCGAGGGAACCGACTGTCCGCGGCTCTCAAGTTTGGGCAGGCGGTCCTGCATTGCTACAGCGCCCGAGGCGACGCCGATCCCAATGAGCAGCTTGAACAGCAGTGGACGCCAGGTCTTTCCAGACGAGCGAACGGGCCGGGGCCGCGGAAATTTTTTCGCGCCAGCCGAGTTTTCTTTCTTAAAAATGGCGGGCACACGCGGTGATGCCTGTTCGTCGATCTTGGCGGTGGTCGAGGAAACCTGAATAGGCTTTTTCGCAGCAACAGGCTCGGGCGCTGGTGGAGGTTGGGGTTGCGGGAGCTCTTTCGCAGCCGTCTTCTGACGGAGTCCCTCGACGAAATCCAACAGGCCGCCTTGGGGGCCGGGCGCATCTGGCGGAGGCGGCGCAGCGGCTGCGGCAGCCTTTGCAAGCGCAGGCGGTTCTTCCAGCCGATCCGGACCCTGCTTTCCCTTCTTGTCGCGTGCCGCACCAAACCATGCCGAGGGCTTCTTTTCTTCGGGAGCGAGGAGATCACCGCGCCAAGCTGCAATGGACTGGGGGCGGGCTTCAACGGGAAGAGCAAGAGCGCGATTGATGGCACGCAGGAATCCCGGCCGATATGCCGCGAGTGCGGCCTCCTGAGGCGGCACCAACTCGTCCTTGACCATGCGGCTAGGCGCATCCGGCGGGCGCTTGCCGGTCACCAAATGATAAAGCGTCGCCCCGAGCGCGTAGATATCCGTCCAAGGACCCTGCTGTCGACTCGTCTCTGCGTATTGCTCGTAAGGGCTGTAGCCCGGTTTCACGAGGGCTGACACGGTTTTCGAATGAGATGCGATCTCGCCGCGCGCCGAGCCGAAATCGATCAGCACTGGTTC
>CAZSNH010000319.1:0-4144 GCA_964607855.1 uncultured Hyphomicrobium sp.
CTGAGTGATTGAGACACTTGTTGAACCAGGCGCGCTAATCAACGCGGAAGGGCGAAGTCCCTCTGCGAAAATAGCTCGACCACAGGGTCAGGGCCACGCAGTAGAGAGCAACGCCGATGAGCAGTGCTTTGATGGGCCAGGGTACGTTCTCAAACCCCGTCCATGTCGCTGAAATAGCAGCCACCGCCCAGATCGCACACGCGGCCATGGTGGGGCCGCGAAATTTTACGACCCGAAACGGATGAATCCATTTCATGGGCACAAATGTGAGCATGATGAGCGCCAGGATCACGAGCTCCGCCAATTCCCTTTGCGGTTGCAGAACGAAGACGTAGAAGGCAACGATGTTCCAGACCGCTGGAAATCCGATGAAATTGTAGTCCTCGGCCTTGCTCTCCTGGTCGGCGAAATGAAAAAGCGAGGAGAGGAGGATTCCCGTAGCCAGCATATACCCCGTTGCCCCGCTCAAATACCCCCCCGCCAAGAGAGCGAGCGCCGGCACAAACACATAGGTTACATAGTCGACGACAAGGTCGAGCCGCTCGCCGCTGAAACGCGGGAGGTGTTTGTCGACCCTTACCAAGCGCGCGAATGTGCCATCGATGCCGTCGATGATGAATGCAATTCCAAGCCAGACGAACGCCGCCTCCCAGCGGTCATCGTGCAGGGCTAAGACGGCAAACAGGGCTGCAACGGCTCCCGAGGCCGTGAACAGGTGAACAAGGGCAGCGAGCAGTCGCATACCTCCTCCCCAGAAATGCCACCCATCGCACTAAAAAAGGGAGCGTCGGAACGCCCCCCTTATACCGTGTCGCGGCAGACTCGGTTCAAGCCCCTCTCAGAACTTGTGCTTGACTGTCCCTCGGATGGCCAGATCGCCGTCTTCAGGTGTTTCCAAGCTCTCGCTCCCCTGGGGCTTCTCCTCATTGGCCCCATAGAGAAGCTCGAGGCCAAAGTCCATTTTCGGGAGCACACCAAGCTTGCCGAAGCCCGGGATGCTGACCTCAGTCCCCTCGGCCGCCTTCGACGGCGCCGGCACGGCCAATCCGGCGGCAGGCGCCTCAGTTTCGGCTGCAGGTTTTGAGTTTTCCTCTCCCTGCACGGGCGGACTACCCGATTGCTCCTGGAAAGCAAGCGCGGGCGCGCCGGCAGCAGCCAGCGCCAAACCAACAACAATCGCAATTCGCAATATCATCCGAACCGACCCCGCAGTCAGAAACGTCCCTCTCCAAAGGATAAGTGACGCCTCAATCGAATAAAAACAAGGATGGAAGCGTCCCACTTAAGGGCAAATGAATGTTTCAGCTTCTGAGTGTGCTTTAATGGTCATGTGGCTAACTCGCCACAAAGCTAAAAAACCTGCATTCTTGCGAACTTAAGGCAAAAATCTGTGTGGACAAACAGGCTACTGCCATAATCTTTCGAATCCTGCCGAAATGCAACTTCGGCGAACCCTTGCCCCCATTCCGGTCTAGCCCGAGGAGCCAGTCGGCCCCGGTGGTCTGCGTCAGGCCAAAGACAACGCCCCTTCCGCCAAGCATATTGCGCAATATTCGGCTAGATATAGATGACCGTCGCCGACGTACTGTGAGCGAACCGTTCGTTCCGGGCGACGTTGAGGAGTGCGCCTTCCATGGTATCCCGCCTGTTGATCGGCGTTCTGGTAGCCTTCCTGGGCCTCCTCGCCGAACGAGCCCCTTGCGCTTCTCAAGACAAGTTCATCATCGTTCAGTCGACAACGTCAACCGAAAGCTCCGGTCTCTTCAAGCATCTCCTGCCCCTCTTCACCGCGAAGACGGGAATTGAGGTGCGCGTGGTCGCGGTAGGCACTGGACAAGCCATCAAGAACGCACAGAACGGCGATGGCGATGTCCTCTTCGTGCATTCGAAGGCGGATGAGGAAAAGTTTGTCGCCGAGGGATGGGGAGTGAAGCGCTTTCCGGTCATGTACAACGACTTCGTGGTCATTGGTCCGGCTTCCGATCCCGCGACGCTGGCCAAATCCTCCGACGTGCTCGGCGCTTTGAAGAAGATCGCCGTCGCCAAAGCACCTTTTGTCTCACGCGGCGACGAGAGCGGAACACACAAGGCGGAACTGAAACTTTGGAAGGAAGCAGGCGTCGACGCTAAGTCCGCCTCGGGCACCTGGTATCGCGAGGCTGGCCAGGGAATGGGTGCTACGCTCAACACCGCCGTCGGAATGGGCGCCTACGTATTCTGCGACCGTGCGACTTGGTCGGCTTTCAAGAACCGTGGGAATCACCTGATCCTTGTTGAGGGTGACAAGCGGCTCTTCAATCCTTACGGCGTCATCCTGGTCAATCCCGAGAAACACCCCAAGGTAAAGGTGGCCGAAGGCCAAGCCTTTATCGATTGGCTGGTCTCGCCCGAAGGCCAGGCGGCGATTGCCTCGTTCAATATTGACGGCGAGCAGCAATTCTTCCCCAGCGCAGGCGGGCTAGATGCGAATTAAGCGACAATAGGCACCTCAATCGGTGCTGGGCGCGCACGCGCCGATGGCATACCATCCGTCAAGTGAAGGCTCCCATTCAGCAGAACATGACGAGGCATCTGACAGATATTGCCATTGTTGGCGGCGGACCAGCGGGACTGGCTGCCGCGCTCGCAGCCGCCACCACTGGTACCCGTGTGGCCATTATTGCGCCGCAAGTTCCAGGAAAGGGTTTATCCGGCGATCTGCGCACGGCCGCCCTCTTCGCAGGATCGATCGATTTCCTGAAGAACCTCGGTGTCTGGGACGCCTGCGCTCCCTTCAGCGCTCCGATTACGGGCATTCGCATTGTCGACGATACGGGAAACCTCCTCAGAGCTCCTGAAGTGCACTTCAAGTCTTGCGACATCGGTCTCGCCGCCTTCGGCTACAACGTCCCGAATGCCCCGCTCGTCTCCGCTCTCGAAGCGCGCATCGAGGGCAGCCCCCACGCCATCGAACGATTCTGGGGTGCCACTGCCGCAGCCGTCGAACTTTGCCCCCTTAACGCCGTCATCCACCTCGCTGATGGACGCATGATCGAAGCCAAGCTGATTGCAGGGGCGGATGGGCGCAACTCTCTGTGCCGGAAAGCAGCCGGCATCGAGACGACCGCATGGACCTATCCGCAGTCGGCCGTCGTTTGCTCCTTCGATCACAGCCGCCCTCACAACTCCGTCTCTACCGAATTTCATCGCCCCCACGGACCGTGCACGACGGTTCCCCTTCCCGGACGGCGCTCGAGCCTCGTTTGGGTTGAAAGCACCGACGAGGCGTGCCGCCTTGCGAGCCTCGATGATCGGACGTTTCGTATCGAGATCGAGGGGCGACTTCAGGGCTTGCTTGGAACCATCGGCGCTCTGACGAAACGCGCGCAATTCCCGCTGAGCGGCCTCTCAGCGAAAACGCTTGCGGCTAAGAGGGTGGCCCTCATCGGCGAAGCGGGCCATGTCATCCCGCCCATCGGGGCTCAAGGCCTCAATCTCGGAATGCGCGATGCAGCCACACTTGCCGATTGCGTGGAGGGGGCTATCCGCTCGGAGCAAGATCCGGGAGGCGAGGACGTTGTGCAACGTTACGCATCGGCTCGTTCCGGCGATGTCAATTTGCGCATTACCGGCATCGATTATCTCAACCGGTCGCTCCTCGCCGATGTGCTTCCCATTCATCTCGTCAGAGGGCTCGGGCTCTACACCCTTTCAACGATCGGGCCCTTGCGGAGATATTTCGTCCGCGAGGGTCTGCAGCCGTCTTCTGCCCTTCCGACCCTGATGCGGCCGCCTGGGGACACGCGGCCTACATCGGCTTGACGCTGCGCTGCGGGATTGGCATCAGGCGAGACCATGAAACCGATCTCGCCCCTCCGCGACCTTCAGTTCCGTGCTGAATACGTGGTGCTGCGACTTGTCGTGGGTCTCATTCGTCTGATGCCCCTCAATGTCGCCACCCGCTTCTCGGCCGTTTCATGGCGCATCCTCGCCCCCCTGATCAGTCGAAAACGCCATCGGCGGGCACTCGAGAACCTGGCCATCGCATTCCCGGACAAGAGCGAGAGGGAGCGGCGCCTGATATGCCTGGCTCATTGGGAGAACCTCGGTCGCGTGATGGCCGAGACCATGCAGATTGACCGCCTCATTAAAGACCCGACCCGCA
>CAZSNH010000320.1:0-4135 GCA_964607855.1 uncultured Hyphomicrobium sp.
CAGCTCGGCGGTTGCTTGCCCAATACCTGAGCCCGCTCCTGTGACGACTGCAATCTTCCCCGCAAGTCTGCGCATCTTGTCCTCTCGTGAATGGAGTGAGGAACTAAGCATTCGCCGCGGCTCCGTTCAACCCTCAACGCACTTGGAGTTAACGCGGCGGAATCCACTTGTCGCGCAGCGTGACAAGCTCTTCGGCGGCACTGGGGTGAAGCGCCATGGTCGAATCGAATTGGGACTTTGTGGCCCCAAGTTCGAGCGCTATGGCCGCCATCTGAATGATCTCCGCCGCGTCGTCGCCGAGAACGTGGCATCCGAGAATCCGCTCGCTCTCTCCCTCGACGACGAGCTTCATCATCATGCGCTCATCGCGCCCCGCGAGCGTATGGCGCAGGGGCCGAAACCGCGTCTTGTAGATATCGACGGTTGAGAAAAGCGTGCGGGCCCGCTCCTCCGAGAGGCCGACCGTCGCGATCTCGGGCGTCGAGAAGACGGCGGTCGGGATCTTGTCGTAATTGATTGCGATGGATTTTCCGCCGAACAGATTGTCGGCTACGGCATGCCCCTCGCGAATGGCGACCGGCGTCAGATTGGCGCGATCGGTCACGTCCCCCACGGCATAAATGTTCTCTACCGACGATCTCGAATGGCCGTCGACGGCGACCTCGCCGTTCTTGCCAAGAGCGACGCCAACCGCCTCGAGACCAAGACCCAGCGTATTCGGGTGCCGGCCGGTCGCATACATCACAACGCCCGTTTCGTGCATGACCCCCGATCGCAAGGTTACGGTGTATCGCCCTCCCGATGGCGCGATCTTCGCAACATCCTCTCTGGTCTTGATGGTGATACCGCGCGCCGCGAGTGCTTCGGAAAGGCCCTCGCGCAGGTCGTCGTCGAAGCCACGCAGGATCTTCTCGCCGCGATAGATGATCGTCACCGGCACACCAAGGCCGGAGAATATGCCGGCAAACTCAACTGCGATGTATCCCCCGCCCACAATCGTGATCGAGGATGGCAGCTCCTCGAGATGAAAGGCCTCGTTCGAGGTAATCGCGTGGTTTGCTCCGTCGACGTCGGGAACGAAGGGCCTTGCGCCTGTCGCGATCAGAATGTTCCTCGCTCGCACGTGAAAGCCCAACGTCTCGAGCTGAATTTCATGGCTACTCTTGAGACTCGCGCGAGACTGAAAAATTTTGACCCCCGCGCGTTCGAGACCAGCACGATAGATCCCTTCCAGCCGCCCGATTTCCTTGTCTTTGGCGGCCACGAGAGTTGCCCAATCAAACGCCGTCTTGCCGATGGTCCAGCCGAATCCCGCACAATCCTCAAAGTCATCCCGAAACCGGCTCGCGTAGACGAATAGCTTCTTTGGAACGCAGCCGCGGATGACACAGGTTCCGCCGAAACGGTACTCTTCGGCGATCGCCACTTTCGCGCCGTGTCCTGCCGCGATCCGGGCCGCCCGCACGCCGCCTGAGCCGGCGCCGATCACAAAGAGATCGAAGTCGTAGCCTGACATGAATTCAACCTGCCTCGCCACCGAAGGTGTCGGCCGCAGCAATCTCGCGCACGCCATCGGCGCCGGCTACGATTGCTATGTCCGCAATGCCGATGAAAAGGCCATTCTCGACCACACCGGGTATGAACTTCAGCGCTTCGTCGAGACCTTCGGGATCCGGAATGCGGCCGAAATGGCAATCGAATATGTAGTTCGAGCCGTCGGTTACAAAGGGCTGTCCGTCGCTGCCGAGGCGCAACTTGATTTCGCCCTCGCAACCCGCATCTGCCGCCAGCATTTCGATCATGTTGCGTGTTGCGGCGAGGCCAAAGCGGATTACTTCGATGGGAAGTGGAAACCGCCCCAGATTCAATACATGCTTTGTCTGGTCCGCAATGACGATCATGCGATCAGACGCGGTGGCGACGATCTTTTCGCGCAAAAGCGCGCCGCCCCCGCCTTTGATGAGGCGGAGCTGATCGTCGAGCTCGTCCGCTCCGTCAATGGTGAGATCGAGGAACGGCATATCATCGAGCGTGGTCAGCGGTATTCCGAGAGCGCTTGCCTGCATGCGGGTCACTTCCGAGGTCGGCACGCCGACAATATGCAGCCCCTTCTTCACCTCGGCGCCCAGCAGCTCGACGAATTTTGCGGCCGTCGAGCCCGTGCCGAGCCCCAGCTTCATGCCGCTTTCCACATAGGTCAACGCCTGTGCGGCTGCCGCTCGCTTCATGTCGTCTGGGCTCATTTCGCTCTCCTCTGCCGGGGCCGGCTCCAGCCGCCTGGACAACGGCCGCAACTCCATGCCACGTCTCGCGGGCGCCTGGCGATCACTTTGTCTCTTGCTCCTCCGCAAAAACTGCGCCTTTCTGCAGTCTATGGACGAACTTACAGTCGTTTTTGATCTTGACGGCACACTCGTCGATACTGCCCCGGATCTCGTGGCGGCGACCAATCATGCGCTCTCCGACATCGCACTTCCAGCGGTGTCGGCCAGAGTGCTCACGCCGTGGGTGAGCTTCGGGGCGCGCCGGATGATCGAGGAGGGCTTGCGCCACACGAAATCAAATGTGTCGGCCACGGAGGTGGACAGGCTGCTTGCGCTCTTTCTAGAACACTACGAGAAAAATATCGCAATCCATAGCCGCCCCTTTGCGGGCGCGGCCGAAGCGCTGCGCTACCTTAGATCAATGGGGGCTCGGCTTGCGGTATGCACGAACAAGCGCGAAGGATTGTCGCGCCTTCTTCTCAAGTCGCTCGGGCTTCACGACGAATTTGCCGCCATCGCTGGCCGCGATACCTACCCGGTATCCAAACCCCATCCCGATCATCTCATCGGGGTAATCCGCGAGGCGGGGGGAAAACCGTCGCACGCGATTATGGTGGGTGACACCAAGATCGACATCGAGGTGGCTACGGCTGCCGGGGTGCCCTCGATTGCTGTGACATTCGGATATTCCGACATTCCGGCGCCAAGTCTCGGTGCCACAACAACTATTGATCATTTTGATCAATTGGTGTCCGCCATCACGACTATCCGTCCACGCCCCGCTTCGGTCACACCGGGCTAACACTCTATCCTAAAATAGAAATATCCCGCTCTTGAAGGCTGGCCTAGGAACAGCCACAATAAAAGTGGATTGACGTCGGCAATCGTCGGGTTTCCCGCGACTGGGACAACAGAGGATGACCCTAATGAAGACCTATATCGCCGCCGTGTCGGCTCTTGCCATCGGCTTCAGTATGCCCGCGTTCGCTCAGGATGCCGATAGCTGCCTGAAGCAGGCGTTTGACCTTGCTCAGGCCGCCGAAGGTAAGAAGCTACCTGACGCGCAGCTCGCCAAGGTGGAGGAACTGTTGGCGAAACTGGAAGGCCAGTGTGATGCCAAACAGTTCGCCGAGGCCGACAAGACCGCCAAGGAGGTTCAGGCGGCCATCGACGGCAAGTAATCCATTCCGGCACAATATGTTGTATTTTGGGAGTGGTCTCGTTGAGGCCACTCCCGCACGTTTTTGAATTCGGCCACTGCGACAGGTTGATACCTAGGTTGCACACACTCTGGTTTGACAGAGCGGCGATCATCAACCATGTTCCCGCGCCGATGCCCTCGCCTCGCGTGGGGAAACATTGCCCAAGCGAGTGGCCCGCCGGCCATCGCCGTCGGCGGCGGCAAGAAATTGAGCCTGAAAGGCTGGCATGAACGTTTTAATCGTGGAATCGGCCGCAAAGGCCAAGACGATCAACAAATATCTGGGCAGTGGCTACAAGGTGCTCGCCTCCTTCGGCCACGTGCGCGATCTGCCGGCCAAGGACGGGTCGGTGCTGCCCGAACAGGACTTCGAGATGTCCTGGGAGATGGAGGGCAAGTCACAGAAGATCATGAAAGAGATCGCGGACGCGGTCAAAGGCGCCGACAAGCTCATCCTGGCGACCGACCCTGATCGGGAAGGTGAAGCCATTTCCTGGCATATCCTCGATATTCTCTCCAAGAAGAAGGCGCTCAAGAAAGATACCAAGGTTGAGCGCGTCGCCTTCAACGCCGTCACCAAACAGGCTGTTCAGACGGCCCTGAGGGCGCCACGCAAGATCGATCAAGCTCTCGTCGAAGCCTACCTCGCACGGCGCGCGCTTGACTATCT
>CAZSNH010000321.1:0-4127 GCA_964607855.1 uncultured Hyphomicrobium sp.
ATCGAGACGACGAGGGTCAACGAACGGCCGGTGACCGAACCTGCGGGCACGATCGGCGCAAACGATTTTTCCCCTTTGCCAGTGGCTCTGGCGGGAGCGTGCATGTCCTCGGTCCTCGGGACCTCTAGGCTGGCGCCGCGTTCCATCGACGCCTGATTGTAGGGATCGCGAACACGATCAGAGGTGGCAGCGGCTGGACCGGTGACGGGCCCCGTCACGACGTCGTCATAGGGGTCGAAGACATCCGCCCCGTGGCTCGAGGTGTGCGGCGGTCTGCCCATCGGCCGGTCAATAGATCCTGACATGACCCTCGTGCAGCTCCAGGCGAGGCGCCTTGAACTGGCGCATGAGTTGATGGTCGTGGGTGGCGATCAGCACAGATGTGCCAAGCCGGTTCAGCTCGATGAAGAGTCGCAGAAGACGGCGGGCCATCTGCGGGTCCAGGTTGCCCGTGGGCTCGTCGGCAAGCAAGAGTTCTGGCTTTCCAATGACGGCCCTCGCGATGGCCGCGCGCTGCTTTTCACCGCCCGAGAGGACGGAAGGATAAGCGTGCATCCGGTCGCCCAATCCCACCCATTGCAACAGGTCGGTCACGTCCTCGCGATAGTCGCTAATCCGTTTTCCGACGACGCGAAGAGGCAAAGCCACGTTTTCCCATGTCGTCAGATGGTCGAGGAGGCGGAAATCCTGGAACACGATACCGATGCGCCGGCGCAGCAGGGCCCGCTTCGCCGTGGTGATGCGGCTCACATCCTGGTTGAACATTTCGATTTTGCCGCGCGTCGGGTGGATCGACATGAAGAGAAGCCGCAGAAGCGACGTCTTTCCGGCGCCCGAAGGGCCGGTCAAGAAGTGGAACGAGCCCGGCTTCAAATGGAAGTTGACCTCGGAGAGAACATCCGGGCCCCGGTCATACTTCAACGCAATGTTGCTCAGTCGAATCACGCTATTCCGCCGAAATTGCAGGACCTGGTTTCTTGTGGGCGGTCTTTATGAGGTAAGCCACCCCCTCGATCAATCGGTCAGGATTGTGGCAGGTTCGTGTACACAACTTTGTGGGCCGAATTGCGCTTGCAGTGCGTGTGATCGCCCTGCATTTTGATCATATTATCAAGGCACCGCGCTTAGTGATAGGAAGGGCCGGAACGATGATGCAACCTTCTCGGGTTGCCGGCGAGGTCGAAACGATCTTCTCGGCCGAGGCAATAGAAAGTGAGCTCGGACGGCTCGCACGGGAGATCGCAAGACGGAACTATCGTAATCTTCTGGTCGTGGCTATTCTGAAGGGCAGTTTCGTTTTTGCCGCCGATCTCATTCGAGCTCTGCATCGCGCGGGTCTCTCGCCCGAAGTCGATTTTCTGACGCTCTCGAGCTACAAGAAAAGTAAGACGTCTCTCGGCCGGGTCGAAATCTTGCGGGACCTCGACCTCACGCCTGAGGGGCGCAATGTGCTCCTAATCGATGACGTTCTGGATTCCGGGCGTACCCTTGCCTTCGCTAAGGATCTTCTTCATGCGCGCGGAGCCAGCGAAATCGCAACCTGCGTGCTGCTCGAAAAGAATGTTCCGCGCGCCGTTCAGGTGAAGGCCGACTTCCGGGCCTTCGAATGCCCTAACGAGTTCGTGGTCGGTTATGGAATGGACGTCGCACATCGTTACCGGGAATTGCCATTCGTGGGGCGGGTGATCAAAGGTGACTGAGCTCTTTTGCCAGCACAGGCCGGAGGCGAGACATGGCACGCATTCTTCTGGCAGATGACGACGCGACGACGCGAGATCTTGTCCGGCGCGCGCTTGAAGCCGACGGTCATGCCGTAACGGTCACACAAGATGGCCTGGAAGCTCTCGAGACCATTGCCCGGAACGCGGCTTTCGATCTCCTCATCACCGACGTTCAAATGCCAGGCCTGGATGGATTGGCTCTTGCCGAACGCGCCGCCCGCGCCTCGCCCAAACTGGGCATTATCATGATGTCCGGCTTCCCGGAGGAGCTATCGAAGGCCGAGGCCCTCAAGCTCAGCAAGCTAGCCGTGCTGTCGAAGCCGTTTACGCTCGAACAGGTGAAAAGCGCCGTGCGCGGCCTAATCGGCTAAAGCGATTTTGAGCTGTTCTCGGTGAAGCGCGTAGAGCCCCGCGCCGACGATAAGCGCAATGCCGGCAAGCGACCACTGATCCGGCAAGTGGCCCCAAACGAGAAAGCCCGCAATCAGCGCCCAGAGCACGGCCGAATAGCGGAACGGGCTGGCGGCGGCGAGGTCTCCCGTTTGCAGTGAGATATTGAGGAAGATGTAGCCTGTCGTGAGCAGCACACCGCAGGCGGCCATGAGAAGGATCTCGCGTAGGTCCGGCATCTTCCACGTCTCGAATGGCATCAGGGCGAGCCCCATGATGAGCACGGCGGCGAGGGAGGAGAGCGTTAGGAGCGCATTCGGTACCAGTGGGCCGACGACTCGCGTCGCCAGATCGCGGCCTATGCCGAAAGTCACTGCCAGGACGGCGATGATCGACACCCAGGAGAATGTGCTACTTCCGGGCTTGATGACGAGCAGCACGCCAATGAGACCAACGATGGCCGCAAGCCAGCGACGCCAGCCGACCGGCTCGGCAAGGAAAAGTGCGCCTGCCGCCGTGATCCCGAGGGGTGTGAACTGTCCAATGGCCGTGAGATCGGCGATCGGCATCCGAGAGATGGCGACAAAGAAGAGAAGTGTCGCCAGGATCTCGCAACCCAGGCGGAATCCGAAGGGACGCATCGGGATGGCGCTTGGCGGTCGCAAGCCGCCAATAAGGCCGGCGCAGGCGATAATGCAGATGAGGGCGGAGCCATTGCGCAGTGCCATCACTTGGCCGAGCGGGAGCGTCTCGGTAGCGAGCTTCACGCAGGCGTCGTTTGCCGTGAACAGCGCCTGCGAAATCAACATCGCAATGATGCTCTTGCGGTTTGCGGCGTGGACAGAGGCCGGAAGAGGTTTGGACATATGGGGATGGCCGGTGGAAGGTGACGCCAGCGTAGGCTGCAACAGCTAAGGAAACGGTAATTTTTTATGGTATCGCTGCCTCACCCGCCCGTGACGCTCATGTGGCGCGAGACTGCGGGCTTCTTGGTGCGCCGGTCGATGACGAAATCATGACCCTTGGGTTTGCGCGCGATGGCAGCGTCGATGGCTGCAACGAGCTTGGAGTCATCCGAAGATGCGCGCAGTGGCGCACGGAGATCCGCTGCATCGTCCTGGCCAAGACACAAATAGAGCGTGCCGGTACAGGTGAGGCGTACGCGGTTGCATCCTTCGCAGAAATTGTGCGTCATGGGCGTTATGAAGCCGAGCCGTCCACCCGTTTCCTTGACCCGCACGTAGCGTGCCGGACCACCGGTCTTGTAGGGGATGTCCTCGAGTGTGTAACGGTCCATGAGCCGCGCACGCACAATGGAAAGGGGTAAGTACTGCTCGGTCCGGTCACCCTCGATGTCACCTAACGGCATAGTCTCGATAAGCGTTAAATCGAAACCGCGTCCGTGGGCGAATGCGATGAGATCTTCAATCTCGTTTTCGTTGACATCCTTCAAGGCGACCGCATTGATCTTGATCGAGAGGCCTTCTTTTTCGGCCGCCTCGAGCCCCTCCATTACCACCTTGAGATCGCCCCAGCGGGTGATCGCCTTGAACTTCGCCGCGTCAAGAGTGTCGATCGAAACGTTGATGCGCTTGACGCCAGCCGCCTTGAGTTCGGGGGCATACTTGGCGAGCTGGCTGCCGTTGGTCGTAAGTGTGAGCTCTTCGAGGGCCCCCGTCTCCAGGTGGCGGCCAAGCGACCGGAAGAGTTTCAGGATGTCCTTGCGGACGAGCGGCTCGCCGCCCGTGATGCGAAGTTTCCTTACTCCCCTTGAAACGAAAGCCGAGCAAATGCGATCCAACTCCTCGAGCGTCAAGAGGTCCTTCTTGGGCAGGAACGTCATGTGCTCGGACATGCAGTAAACACAGCGGAAGTCACAACGATCCGTGACTGAGACGCGCAAATAGGTTACGTGCCGGCCGTAAGGGTCGATCAACGGGGTCACTGGGGAATTAGAGGTCATCGTTGCTCTTCTGTGGCCTCAACCCTAGGGGTTGCGGCGGTCAGAGTTGAAGG
>CAZSNH010000322.1:0-4126 GCA_964607855.1 uncultured Hyphomicrobium sp.
GGGGCGAGGGGTACGGCGAAACCGCGCAGGGGTTCAGCGTCGGGTTGGCCAGCGCGGCCGCCCCGAGGCGAACCGCGTCGAAGCTTTAGCTTTTATTCCAGCCTTTACAGAAAATATTGAAGTAAGCCGGTACCTTGGCCGCCACACTCTTGCCAGTCTCTCGGGCTTCAAGAGTGAATATCTAGCCTTTGGAGGGACTGGCTCGATGGCGCGACGTCTGATCACCACTTTTCTCTGCTTGGCTGCTACGGAGGCCCTGGCGGACCCGACGCCCCTCTCGACCGCGGACCTCAACCAAACGGTGGCCGGCGCCGTCATCGAACTCGATACGCCGATTGGCAGCAAAATTCCGATGCGCTTCGGCGCTGATGGCTTGGTAAGCGGCGAAGCAGGCATCCTCTCGACGTTTCTCGGCGCTGCCAAGGATCGGGGCCGCTGGTGGGCCGCCAACGACAAGCTCTGCATCAAATGGTTTCGCTGGTTCTCCTCCGAGCCCCGTTGCATGGAAATCAAGGTCGACGGCAGCCGCATTTTCTGGCGCCAGGACGACGGCGATACGGGAACCGCCACGCTGACATCTCTCGCCCCGCACAAAGAGCGGCCTGCTAAACCAGCCCCATCCCTTGCCACACCGAAGCCGGTCTCCGAGCCCACGTCCAGAGCTACGGCTACAGTTGCCGCTGCCCCCTCCGCCGCGCCCACCCCGCCAGCCGTTTCAACCGCCGCCGTTCCCGCCCGAGTGGCAGTTCCAGCGGTAGTCCCAGAGAAGCCCACGGCAGTTACTGCCCCCATCACCGCCTCGAAGGTGGCCGCCACTCCGTCATTCGTCCCCTTACGTCCTCGCGCACCCGTGCAAGTCCCGCGGCTCGCCGCCAAACCCGCCCGGAACCCAGGCGCAATACCTTTAAAGTCGCAGATCGACATGGCTGGTTCATTTCGCGTCGCACGCGTTGACGAGGACGACATGCTCAATGTGAGGAAGGGTCCCTCTGAATACCATAAGGCCATCGGCATAATCTCGCCGCGCGGCCGCGGCGTGATCATCACGGGGAACTGCGTCGGTGAATGGTGCCCTATCCGGCATGGCCTCGTCACCGGCTGGGTGAACCGGTACTATCTCGTCGAAGAGACGAAAGGCCCGGGCGCACGTTAATTAGTAAGAGACGTCCCGCTCATCCCGCTTCCCGGAAGCGTTGCGCCGTCTCGAGGTCGACCGAGACAAGCTGAGAAATGCCCTTTTCCGCCATCGTGACCCCGAATAGGCGGTTCATGCGCGTCATGGTCATCGGGTGATGTGTGATGACGAGGAAGCGTGTCGCCGTTTCCTCGGCCATCTTCTCCATCAGCGTGCAGAAGCGGTCGACGTTGGCGTCATCAAGCGGCGCGTCGACTTCGTCCAACACGCAAATGGGCGACGGATTGGTCAGAAACACCGCGAAAATGAGAGCGAGTGCCGTCAACGTCTGCTCGCCGCCCGAGAGCAGAGACAGCGTCGCAGGCTTCTTGCCGGGCGGCTTGGCGATGATCTCGAGGCCGCCTTCGAGCGGATCTTCGCTTTCGACCATTTCGAGGCGCGCTTCGCCGCCGCCGAATAGAGTGGCGAAGAGGCGGCTGAAATGGGAGTCGACCGTCGTGAAGGCCTCGTCGAGGCGCTGCTTGGCTTCTCTGTTCAAGTGGCCGATGGCGCTATGCAGCTTGTTGATTGCCTGCTCCACGTCCTGCCGTTCGGTGTCCATCGACGTATACTGCTGGCTAAGACTGGTCAATTCCTCGTCGGCCTGAAGGTTCACTCCGCCCAAGCGTTCGCGATCCGATTTCAATTTCGCAAGCTCGCGCTCGATAGCAGCGAGTGATGGCAAATCGGCGCCCCGCTTCACTTCGGCAACGGTGAGGATCTCATCAGGCGCCACTCCAAAAGCTTCGCGGATGCGCCGTGACTCTTCCTGCCGGCGCATGCGCGCGCCCTCGAGGCGGGCCTCGGTCCTTGCCTTCGCTTCGCGTTCAGCCGAAACCGCAGCCTGGGCCGCCCGCAATTCTTGGACGGCACATCGCAGACTGTTATCGGCATCGGCCAGCATGTCAGCGGCTTCCCTCCGTCGCCGCTCTGCCGCCGAGAGTTCCGTCAACAGCGCTTGGCGGCGCCTCTCGAAGCGCGCCGGAAGCTCGGAGAGCGCCGACAATTCCCTATCCGTTTCGGCGCGCCGCGCCGACAGCGTCTCGATCTGCTGCAGGGCTCCTTCTGAGCGCACGGTCCAGCGGTCGTATTCTGCCCTTGCCGCGCTCGTGCGCGCGGAGCGTGCGCGCCGCTCGTGTTCGAGGGTTGCAACCTTTGCCCTGGCGTCCGCCGTCTTAGAGCGCTGAAGGGCAGCGATCTTTTGTGCTTCTTCAAGTGCTGGCACGGGATCTACAGAATTCGAGAGATCATCGAGGGCCGCCAACGCCTCGGAAAGTTGGTTGCGCCAGCCCGACAAATCCTCTTCGGCACGCGCCGTGGCTCCCGCAATCGCCGCGAGCTTGCTTTCCGTCTCTCGAGACTGACGCTCGATGGCGGTGAGCTGATCGCGCGTCGCGGCCAGCTGGGCCTGGGCTTCACGCCACGATGTCCGCAGTCGGCGCTCCTCAGCTTCAGCTGCCGCCAACGCCTCGGAGGCCGCCACTTCCTCCGCCGAAAGCCGGACCACATCGGCATGCGCGGCCTGCTCCTTTTCGAGCAGACCCGCCAGGCGATTGCGCTCCTTGAGGCGCTGCGCGGCGGGCGTTGTATCACCTGCCGCCGCGACGAACCCATCCCAGCGCCAGAGATCTCCCTCCAGACTGACGAGCCGCTGGCCGCTGCGCAGTTGTAGCTGGAGGCGGTTGCCGTCGCTGCGCCTGGCGATGCCGATCTGCCTCAGGCGTCGCGTCAACTCTTGTGGGGCCTCGACGTAAAGGCTCAGGGGCTCGACATCTGATGGCAGTGGCCCATCATCATCGGGTTTCGCGTCGAGACGGCACCAATGCACCGGTGCTTCGGGAACGGTCGGCGCATCGAGGTCATCGCCGAGCGCCGCGGCGAGGGCGGCCTCATAGCCGGGTACAACGCGGATCTTTTCGACGACAGGGGGCAGACCATCGGCGCGAAGCGGCGCAACGAGCTTCGAAAGGGTCGCCCGCTCCGTGCTGAGCGCACTTTCCGCAAGGCGCGCTCGAGCGGCCTCTTCGCGCTTGGTCCTTGCTTCCTGGGCGAGATGGCGCACCTTGTCTTCCGCATCAAGGGCCGCCTTTTCAATCTCGGCGATCTCGTGCGCGAGGCGTTGGCCTTGCTCGGTCGTTGCCTGAAGTTTGGCCTTCTCCGTGGCACGAGCTGAGATTTCCCGCGATTGACTGGCAAGGGCTGCGAGCTGCCGCTCGATTCGCAAAATGCCCTGTTCGCGCTCGGCGCGGCTCATTTCCAAACTCTGCTTGCGCGCGCGGAACTGGGCTGCTTCTTCGGTCAATTCGGAAAGACGCGTTTCGATCCGCTCGAGTTCGACAGTTTCCCGATCAAGCGCAGCTCGCGCGGACGCCTCCTCAGCCTCTGCCCCATGTTCGGCAGTCTCAAGGGTGAGCAACTCCCTGTCGAGGCTTATGAGAATGTCTTTGGCTTCGGCCACGAATTGCTGCTCACGGGTGATGTCCCAATCAAGCTGCTCTATTCGCGCTTTCAATTCCCTCTCGCGCTCGGTAGCGCGCTTGGCTTCTTCTTCAAAGTTCTCAATCTCGACCTGAAGCCGACCGACGGCAGCACCCTTCTGCGCCTCGGCCTCCCGCAAGGGCGGCAGCCTCTCGGCGGCGGCGGCCTCTTCGCGCAGGGCCTTGGATTCCACTTCCGTGGCCGCGGCAAGCCTGGCCAGGGCGTCCGTCAACTGGCCTTCCTCAGACGCGACGATAGCTTGTGCCTCTGCCCACGAGAGGTGTGCGGCAAGTGCTTCCACCTTCCGGATTTCACCCGAAATTTCCTTGTAGCGCTTGGCTTGGCGGGCCTGCCGTTTCAGGCTTTCGATCTGAGAGTTGAGTTGACCCAATATGTCGGTCAGGCGTGCGAGATTGTTCTCGGCGGCCTTGAGGCGCAATTCGGCTTCGTGGCGGCGCGAATGTAGCCCCGCGA
>CAZSNH010000323.1:0-4100 GCA_964607855.1 uncultured Hyphomicrobium sp.
TTGCTCTCTTCCTCGAAAATGAAGCGGCAGGAAGCAATTACGGCAGCCGTGAGGGTGACACGATCGGTCTTAAAGTCACTGAGACCGCTACTGGCAAGAGCTTCTTCTATATTCCGGGGTGCGCCGAGGTTGATGCCCCGCTAGCTCAGCGCATCAAGGGCGCCGAGCTTCTCTTTTTTGATGGCACACTCTACACCGACACAGAAATGATCGACCAGGGGCTTCTGAACAAGACCGGCGCCCGGATGGGCCACATATCCATCTCTGGGCCTCATGGCTCGATTGCCGCGATGAAGGACCTTGGCGTCAAACGCAAGATCTACGTCCATATCAACAATTCAAACCCAGTATTGAACGACAACTCCCCGGAACGAAAAGCGGTCGAAGCCGCTGGTTGGGAAGTTGGCTACGACGGAATGGAGGTTACGCTGTGAATGAATTGGCACGAGACATGCGCCTGGCAACTGCTCCGCCCATGAGCAAAGAGGAATTCGGCGCCGCGATCCATGCGATCGGTCCCGAGCGCTATCACGATCTTCACCCGTTTCATCACCTCTTGCACAGCGGCAAACTCAATAAGGGCCAAGTGGCTGCCTGGGCACTCAACCGCTACTGCTATCAGTCGGCCGTTCCGCGCAAGGATGCTGCTTTCGTCAGTCGCGTCTATGATCGCGGATTGCGGCGCGAGTGGATTCATCGCGTGCTCGAACACGACGGTTATGGTGACGACCCCGGCGGCATTGAGCGCTGGCTCGTGCTCACGGATGCACTTGGTCTCGACCGCGAATATGTGCAGAGCATGAGAGGCGCGCTACCTGCCACGCGTTTCGCCGTAGAGGCGTACGTGACATTCGTGCGGGAGCAACCCCTTGTCGTTGCCGTCGCGTCTTCTCTGACCGAGCTCTTTGCCCCAAAGATCCATAAAGAGCGCATCTCGGGGATGCTCGAGAACTATGATTTCATCAATGAGAAGACAGTGGCATACTTCCGCAAGCGCCTGGTGCAAGCCCCGTTCGATGCTGAATTCGCGCTGAACTTCATCAAGGATCACGCAACCACGCGCGCCGAGCAGGAAGCCTGCATCGAGGCCGTCCGTTTCAAGTGCAACGTGTTGTGGGCGCAGCTCGACGCGCTCTATCACGCCTACATCAACGGCAATATTCCGCCAGGTGCCTACCGGCCGGAGGGTATGTGATGACAGACGCTCAGAGCCGAAAGCGTCCGATAGTCGAGGCCGGCACCGTGCCCGTCATTCCCCGATATATCAAGCTTCGCCACGACGCCGGCCGGGGACGGTGGGTTATTCTCGCACCCGAGCGCGTCTTCAATCCGGACGAGACCGCTGTCGCAGTTTTGAAGCTTTGTGATGGCGTTCGCTCTGTGAAAGACATCGCGAGCCAGTTATCTAAGGAATACAATGCTCCCGAGAGCGAGATTATTGGCGACATCATTTCGATGCTCCAGGATCTCTCCGACAAGGGCGTAATCACTGCGTAAGCAAGGTTTTTCGGCTGCCGTAAAGTAAGAAACGAGATTGAAGGACTGGTAACCTCATGAACGAGCAGGCCCGACCCACCCATATGACCGAGCAAGCCATGCCCGTTTGTGCCCGGGCTCCGGACGGAACGCCTGCGGCGGGCTCTGAAATGGAAGCTGCGACCTGCGCGCGAGCCCCTGTCGGCATGCTCTGCGAGCTGACGCATCGCTGTCCGCTTCAGTGTCCCTATTGCTCGAACCCGCTCGAACTCGAGCGCGTCAATACGGAGCTCACGACCGCGCAGTGGCAGGATGCGATGCGTCAGGCAGCCAGTCTGGGCGTGCTGCAGATCCACTTGTCGGGCGGTGAGCCGACAGTCCGCAAAGATCTCGAGGATATCGTAAAAGTGGCCGCCGAGGTCGGGCTCTACACGAACCTCATCACCGCCGGCGTCACGCTCACCAAGGATCGACTGAAAAAACTCGCCGATCTCGGCCTCGACCACGTGCAGCTCTCGATTCAGGACGTCGATCCCGAAAACGCCGATCGCATCGCCAATTATAAGGGCGGCATGGCGAAGAAAATCGAAGTTGCAAAATGGGTGAAGGAATTCGGCTTGCCGCTCACGATCAATGCGCCGATCCACCGCCAGAACATCACGAACGTCCCGCGCGTCATCGATTTCGCGGTCGAAATGGGTGCAGGGCGAGTCGAGATCGCTCACATCCAGTATTACGCTTGGGCGCTCAAGAACCGCTCGGCCTTGATGCCGACGCGCGAGCAATTCATGGAGAGTGCGAAGTACGTCGAAAGCGTGCGCGACAAGCTCAAGGGCATTCTCGTCATCGATATGGTGGTGCCCGACTATTACGCGAAGTTCCCGAAGCCCTGCATGGGCGGCTGGGCGCGCGGCATCGTCAACATAACGCCTTCGGGGCGCGTGCTTCCCTGCCATGCCGCCGAGAGCATCACCCACCTCAAGTTTGACAACATCAAAGACCGACCGCTCGCCGATATCTGGCTCAAAGGCGAGGCGTTCGAGATGTATCGTGGCACGAGCTGGATGAAGGAGCCGTGCCGGAGCTGCCCGCGTAAGGAAATCGACTTCGGCGGCTGCCGATGCCAGGCCTTTGCACTCACTGGCGATGCTCGCAACACCGATCCGGCCTGCTCGCTTTCGCCAATGCATGCTGAATGGGCGAAGGTTGCCGAAATCGAGAGCCACTCACCGGCGCCTGAATTCGTCTACCGCCGTGTCGGGGGTGCCAAAACCATTACGGCAAAAGACAAAGAAGAATTGCCCGCTGAATAAGCTAGTCGGCGAAAACGGATCCGAACCCTCTAATCCGCAGTCAGAACTGGCGCGCTCGCAACTGAGCCCACGCCGGCGTCGGGCTGTGGAAATGTCGCATTTGGACAATTTTCTATTAGAACTAATTAATTATCGCGCTGCGAAATGTGGCTGACTGGCGACTGTCAAGTCAAAATTGCCGTTTTCACTTTCGTTTACTCCCGATTGGTGCTAATTTGCAATATGTGAGCCGCAATTAGACATTGCGGTGGGGAGCAGAGGGTTAGTGTCATGTATGCGTTCGAAACTGTCCTTCATTCGTACGATCAAATACCGCGCCATCGCCAGTCCGCCGAAACAAGTTCTCCCAGTGCCCTAAAAGACATCCCGCCGCTGCCTCAGCGCAAACTGGCGAGTGGCGAAAGCTTGTTCCGAGCGGGCGAGACCAAGTCGCACATCATGCGCGTCGAATCCGGAATTTTATGCGTCGCCTCCCCGCGCCCCGAGGGTCCTCCCGAGATTATTGAACTCGTCTTCCCTGGCGGTTTCGTCGGGCTTGGTTTCCTCAAGGAGCACCCTTACAACGCGACCGCCGTCATGGAGACGACGGTCACATTATGGCCGCTCGAAGCTCTTTCCGATCTCTGCGAGCTGTCGCCCGAGGCACGCGAAAGCCACCACACGGCAACCGAGCGCGAATTTCAATTTCGCCGCGAGCAACTCGCAGCCTCGACGGCGGATAAGCCGCATTTGCGCGTTGCCGCTTTCTTGGCGGCAATCTCTCGCCTCAACGAGCTCGAAGGACGCGATCCGAAAATTGTCGAAGAACGTCCAAGCTCCGGTGAGGTGGCGGAGTTTCTGTCCATGGAGCTCTCAACGCTTGCGCACGCATTGTCGCAACTCAAGGAGTGCAATCTCATCAGCCACGATGAGAAAGGCCGGCTCTTGCTCCTCGATCCTTCGCGGCTTGATGAACTTGCTCACGCTTCCTGAGGCAGTGGCCGAGAGCTGATAGGTAGGCCGTAGGTAAGGAAGTCTGTCGTGATGCGTGGTTCTCACATCCTGAAATCCCTAGTCTTGGGGCTTCTCGTCGGCTTCATGCCGCCGGGCGAGGCATCAGCTCAATCCGAAAGCGTCTGGAACGGGTGGAACGACTATGGACTAAGGCGAGACAACTCTACTCAGCGTTCTGACAACAGCACGTGGGGCTTCTTCGATTACGGACAATCAGAACCGTTTCCCAGAATTATGGATGGCGGCGGCCGCCCCGACATCGAGCCGAGCCCGCCCGAGATTGTAGCGATGTCGATTGGAGAGGAACCCGGAACGATC
>CAZSNH010000324.1:0-4084 GCA_964607855.1 uncultured Hyphomicrobium sp.
TTTTCGTTGAAGAGCGGTGTCGATGCCCGCACAGCACCTTCATAGACGACAAGGCGTACAGAATTCGAACCTATGTCTATAACGCCGAGGGGCTCGAGTTCGGTGAAACGCCCCCGCTCAGTTGTCAATCTTTCGTAGGTGGTCAAGGCGCGGTTCCGCTCAATCCTTGTTTGGCAGGCTGAACCGGGGCGGCCGGTTCTCGTTCAACGCCTGACCGCGCCCGGATAGACTGGGGTTGGTCATGAAATACTGATGGGCGTTGAACGGCTCCTCACCGGCGTTCACCTCCACCCGTACCGACGTTCCATCAGCCCGCAGTCTCCAGCTCTGCTGATTGTCCTTCAAGTTGGCAACCATAATCTGGTTGAGAACCTGTTCATGCACAGTCGGGTTGCGAATCGGCACCATGGCCTCGACGCGCCGGTCGAGATTGCGCGGCATCATGTCTGCTGAACTGATGTAGACTGCCGCCTTGGCGGACGGAAGCGGTGCACCGCAACCGAAACAATAGATGCGGGCGTGTTCCAGGAAGCGCCCAATGATGCTCTTAACACGGATATTCTCCGACAGCCCCGGGATGCCCGGACGCAGGCAACAGACGCCGCGTACGACGAGATCAACCTCGACGCCGGCCTGGCTCGCTTCGTAAAGGGACGTGATGATCTGGGCATCGACGAGCGCATTCATTTTCATCCAGATCGTCGCCGGCCTCCCAGCCTTCGCATGCTCGATTTCCTCGCGAATATGTTCGACGATGCGCGCGCGGATACCGTTCGGGCTCGCCGACATGACTTCGAGTTCGGCGGGCTCTCCGTAGCCAGTGACGAAATTCAAGATGCGCGTTACATCGCGCCCTACGGCGGGGTCCGTCGTAAAGAGGGAGAGATCGGTATAAATGCGCGCCGTCTGCGCGTGATAGTTGCCGGTACCGATGTGGCAATACGTGACGAGATCCGATCCCTCACGCCGCACGATCAAGCCGAGCTTCGCATGCGTCTTAAGCTCGATGAAGCCATAGACGACGTGCACGCCGGCATTTTCGAGATCGCGTGCCCAGCGAATATTGGCAGCCTCATCGAAGCGAGCCTTGAGCTCGACCACGGCGGTCACCGACTTGCCGGCCTCGACCGCTTCCTTGAGGGCCTGTACGATCGGACTGTCCCGCGATGTTCGGTAAAGCGTCCACTTGATGGCGAGAACGTTAGGATCAGCAACGGCCTGACGCAGGAATTGAACGACGACATCGAAGCTTTCGTAGGGGTGATGGACAAGAATGTCCTTCTTGCTGATGGCGGCGAAACAATCGCCGTTGAACTCGCGAATGCGCTCCGGAAAGCGGATATTGAATGGCTTGAAGAGGAGATCCGGGCGGTCCTGCACGATTAGCTGCGAAATGTCGGACAGCCCGAGCAGGCCTTCCTTGATGAAAATGCTCTCATCGCTGACCTCAAGCTCGCTGATGACGAATTTCCTCAAACGCTCGGGCATCCGGCTGTCGATTTCGAGGCGGATCACGTTGCCCCGCCTGCGCCGCTTCAAGAGCGTCTCGAACGAGCGCACAAGATCTTCGGCTTCTTCCTGAAGCTCTATGTCGCTATCGCGAAGAACCCGGAAGGCACCCTGGCTCTTGATTTCGAAGCCGGAGAACAGCTCGGGAATGAACATCGAGATCAACTGCTCGAGCTGAATGAAGCGGATGTTCTGTGGTGTGTCTTCCGGACCAGCGCGCAGTCGAATGAACCTCTCGAGCTGACTTGGTATAGGAATGAGGCCATTCATCGCCTTGCCGTCGGAGATGCGCTGCATCCAGACGGCGATCGTCATCCCCTTATTCAGGATGAATGGGAAGGGATGCGCGGGATCGACGGCGATCGGGGTAATGATTGGGAAGATATGCGACATGAAGAGCTTCTCGACCCAGCCGCGTTCGTCAGCTGTCAGCTCCTCGGCCTCGACGATATGCACCCCGGCAAGATCCAATTCCGCCCGAAGGCCGTTCCAGCAACTCTGCTTCTCGGACACGAGAGAAGTCGCAAACTTGTTGATCTCTGCAAGCTGCTGAACGGGCGTCAATCCGTCCTGAGAGAGCGTCGAGACCTTTGCCGCAACCTGCCCATAAATGCCAGCGGCGCGCACCATATAAAATTCATCGAGGTTCGAGGCCGAGATCGACAAGAAACGAACTCGCTCGAGGAGCGGGTGGCGCCGGTTCGACGCCTCCTCGAGAACTCGCTTATTGAATTGAAGCCAGGAGAGCTCGCGATTGAGAAACCGCTTCGGTCCCTCGGGTGGAAGCGGTTGTGCTGCAATGGCTTTTTCCCTGATCTTGGACTTTGTGCCGCTCATCCTCGCTCCGGAAATAGAAAATTGGGAATTTAACCGTTCCTAAGTAACGGCCTTGCGACATAGGGGCCTGTCCACGGTCGAAATCAGACCTTAATCGCTTACTTGGTCATTTGATAGCTGCCGAAGAGCCTCGGCTGCAACCGCCCGAGTGACTTTTCGACCCAACGCCAGCGAAAGCCGGTCGGCACCAGCAACGACACGCCCTGCTGCCGCCATCGACCGTTCGAGATGCAAGCCGATGTAATCTATGACATGGGGCTCAACGGCAAGCTGCCGGTCGGCAAAGAGTTTCACAAGGACGGATTTCAGCAAAGCTTCGTCGGGCGGTCCAATTCGTACCACCGGAATGGCCCTAAGCCGCGAGCGCAGATCAGGCAGCGATACAGGTATCTCGCCCGGCAATGCGCGCGATGTGAGCAAGAGGTGAAAACCGCGCTCGCGGGCCATGTTGAGCAGGTGAAAGAGTACGCGCTCGTCTCCGATGCCCCGATCCGCATTTTCGATGACCAGGGCCCGCAAGCGCTCGAAATCGGAAGCAACTTCATCCGAGATAAGGCTCGCCTCGACGCAGCCGGCACCCGACCGAAGCTGCCAGACATGGGCGAGGTGCGTTTTTCCAGATCCTTCCGGTCCGACAAGCATCTGGCTTGGCACGGCCCAATCGGGCCATCGGTCGACGAATTCGACCGCACCACCATTTGAACCGCTGACGAGAAAATCTTCCGCTCCCAGCGCTTGGCGATGCGGCAATTCAAGAACAAGCTGGTGCGGGCCCTGTATTGCGTTTGGGTTCATCAGAACTTCCCGGTCGGGACATTATTTCCGAGATAAACCGAGCTCTCGAGGTACAGGCCGAGAGCAAACCTGACAAGCACGGCAATAGCGGCAGCAACCGGCACGGCCACCAGCATGCCGACAAAGCCGAATAGATAACTGAACACGAAAAGTGCGAAAATCAGCCAGACAGGATGGAGACCTATTTTTTGCCCAACAATCCTCGGGCTGAGGAGTGTGGCGTCGAGTGCTTGCCCGGCCGCAAAAACACCGGCCACACCAAGGATTGGCGGGATCTCGGGCCAGAATTGTACGAAGGCAAACCCTAGACCCGTTAGCAGTCCCAAAGCCCAGCCGACGAATGGCACAAAGGCGAAAAGTCCGGTCGTCAGTCCGATAACGAGCCCATATTTGAGACCAAAATAACTCAAAGCGATCGCATAAAAGGCGCCTAAGATGAGGCAAACCGTACCCTGGCCACGCACGAACGCCGCGACGGCCTTATTCATATCGGAGGCGAGCGCCCGCAGAGAAGGTGCATGATCACGGGGGAGCCAGCCGTCGATTCTCGCAAGCATCGGCTTCCAACTGTCGAGCAGATAAAAAACAACGAGCGGCGTGACGAGCAGCAGCGACAGGAAATTGAACACGGCCATTCCCCGGCTCCATAGCGAGGTCGCGACCGCGCCTGCGACTTCCGGCCAGTTGGCAGCCAGGCTATCGGTGGCCTTCGTGAAACCCGCCTCAAGACCGGGGTAATGCTCGCCGAATGTCGCTTTGGCCCAGTTATCAATAAGGTCCTTCAGCCGCAAAATCTCGCCAGGCAGCGCTTCCACAAATTGACGTGCCTGTTCGGCAACGACGGGGGCGAGAAATATGACGAGCCCTATCGCAATCGCGCCCGCCGCTCCGACGATCAGTGCCGCGGCGAGCGTGCGATTGAACCCCAAGGCCTCGAAACGGT
>CAZSNH010000325.1:0-4060 GCA_964607855.1 uncultured Hyphomicrobium sp.
CTCCTGCAGCGTCCTCTCAAGTTCATACTGACTGTCGAAATGGTCCTCGATGACGCCCTTATTGCGCCCGGTGACGAAGATGAAATGCTCGATACCAGCCGCACGCGCCTCATCGACCACATGCTGAATGACGGGCCGATCGACCACCGTCAGCATCTCTTTCGGCATGGCTTTCGTGGCCGGGAGAAACCGCGTTCCCAAGCCCGCGACGGGAAAAACGGCTTTGCGAATTCGCGATTTCGATTTCGACATCGGGCGGGCTCCTGGTCGATCTTCTTATTGGCTGAACGAATTGGGTTGGAACGATAGGCGCAAAACTTGAATGATCCGTCTTGCGACCTCTGCACCGTTTGGATTCTTCGTAACCGCTTGAGTTAGAGAAGGTAAACCTGAAAATGCTAGGCTGCGCGGATTGAGGCAAGCGTTAGGAGAAAAATTACCCATATGACCATCCTCGTCACGGGCGGCGCCGGCTATATCGGCAGCCACATGGTACTCTCGCTCCTCGATGCTGGCGAAACCGTTGTCGTGCTCGACAATCTATCCACGGGCTTCCGCTGGGCCGTGCCCAGCAAAGCCACTCTTGTCGTTGGCGATGTCGGTGACCAGGACCTCGTCCGCACGGTGATCCGCAAACACAGTACCTCTGCCATCATACATTTTGCCGGTTCGATCGTTGTGCCGGACTCAGTCGTTGATCCTCTCGGCTATTACCATAACAACACCGTGAAATCGCGCGCCCTTATGGAGTTCGCCGTCGAGGCGGGCGTCAATACCTTCATCTTCTCGTCGACGGCTGCCGTCTACGGCAACCCGAAAGTGACACCGGTCGGCGAGGATGCCGAGTTGAAGCCGATGTCACCCTATGGCTCATCAAAGCTCATGACGGAAATCATGCTTGCCGATACGTCGAGAGCCCATGATCTCCGCTATGTGGCATTGCGCTACTTCAACGTGGCGGGCGCCGATCCGGAAGGGCGCTCTGGCCAGTCAACCCCGCGGGCGACGCATCTCATCAAAGTCGCGTGCGAGACCGCGCTCGGCAAACGCCATTTCCTGGAGGTGTTCGGGACCGATTATCCTACCCCCGACGGCACGTGCGTTCGCGACTACATTCACGTGACGGACCTCGCCCGCGCTCACATGGCAGCCCTCGAATACCTTAGAAATGGCGGGGCTTCCGATGTCTTCAATTGCGGCTACTCCCGCGGCTACTCGGTGCAGGAAGTCATCAACGCCGTGAAGAAGGTCTCAGGGCGGGATTTCGAGGTGCGCTTAACAGGCCGTCGGTTGGGAGACCCGGCTTCGATCGTCGCCGCATCGAGCAAGATCCGGGCGACACTCGGCTGGAAGCCCCAGTACGACAATCTGGAGACCATCGTCGCACATGCGCTTTCCTGGGAAGAGCAGCTCGGCCGCTTCAAGAACGCGTCCTAAAAAAGCCCCGAATCGCCCACACTGAGGTTGTGGAAGATCGCCCTCTCGGGGCGGCTTCCCGAGGGGTGCTGCCCCTCGCGAAAGCCTGCCTGAAGAGGTCGCGGCCGTGAACGCTTCTGCTCGTATCCAAAGAATGTTGGCGCGTCGGGCTTCGCGTTCACAGCTTGGCTTTCTCCAGCTCTCCTGCGCGATCGCCGTAGCTCTTCTCAGCCTCAACGCTCCCGCACACGCCGAAAGTTTCCGCGAGTTTCTGAGCAATCTCTGGCCAGAAGCCGAGGCACTCGGTGTTAGCAGAAAAACTTTCGAGAGAGCCTTCCAAGGTATGGAGCCGGACTACTCGATCCCAGATCTTGCTCTTCCAGGAAAGGAGGCCAAGGCCGACAGCCGTGGTCAAGCCGAATTCACCCTCCCGCCCTCCAAGTATCTCGACAAGAACCATCTCGCCAGTCTGGCCAACCAGGGCCGTCCCCTGCTCGCCGCTCACAAATCCCATCTCGATAAAATCGAACACGAGATCGGCGTCGATCGATATTCGCTGCTCGCCATCTGGGGACGCGAAACGGCATTCGGACATTACAAGTTGCCCCACGACGCCATTCGCGTTCTGGCGACGCTCGCCTACACGGGCCGGCGTAAGGAGCTCTTCCGAAATGAAATACTGGCTGCCCTTCAAATGCTGGAAGCGGGGGTCGCACGCTCTGACATGCGTTCATCCTGGGCTGGCGCCGTCGGTCTCACGCAATTCATGCCCTCCGAATATTTCCCTTACGCCCGCGACATCGACGGCGACGGCAGCAAGGACATCTTCCGTTCAATCCCCGACGCACTCGGATCAGCGGCGGCACAACTCGCTGGCAAGGGCTGGGTTGCCGGACAAACCTGGGGGTACGAAGTTCGCATTCCCCCGAATGCCGACTGCGCCTATGAGGGCCCGAGCCAGGCCCGCCCGATCAGCGAGTGGGCTAAACTCGGGTTTGTGCGCACTGGTAACCGGGCTTGGACGAAATCGCAGCTGCCTCTAGAAGCCTATTTGATGAGCCCTGCAGGCGCCTATGGCCCGTCATTCCTCGTACTTGAGAACTACAAGGTGATCCGCAAGTACAATACCTCCGATCTCTATGCCGTGTTCGTCGGCCACCTGGCAGATAGGCTAGCAGGTGGTGGTGATTTTGAGACTCCCTGGGGTGGCGTTGCGGCGCAGAAAACCCGCCTTATCGAGGAAATCCAGATCCTGCTCAAGGAACGCGGTTTCGACGTCGACAAGATTGATGGCAAAATCGGCTCCAACACCCGGAAAAACGTTGGAACGTATCAGCGCAACAGCCGCCTCAAGGTCGACTGCTGGCCCTCCGATGAGGTACTCACACATTTGAAGGCCACGAGGCGGGCCGTTGTGCAGCAATAAGCCGAGCGCCGTGCTATAGAAACCCGCACTGCCTGTATGACAACGTGAGAAATTAAAGGACCACCGGGCCCCCGAATGCGCATCCTCATTCCTGTCCGACCCGCGCTTCTGGTACTGATCCTGGCTTTCGCCGGGGCGGGAACTGCGTGCGCGCAAGACGAGGGATTGGGCGGAAGCTTTGTATCGCCGTTCCCTAAAGGCGACATCTACCGCGTTCAAATCATTGGCGACGATCTCGCCGAAGGTCTCTTGTACGGCATGACGGAAGCCTTCGCGGATGATGCAAAGGTCCAGGTGCTGAGAAAGACCATTTTGATCAACGGCCTTCTTCGGCCCGATTTCGAGGATCGCTTGAGAGATCTGCAATCCGGACTGGCCCCGGACCCGGCTGAAATTGCCGTCGTGATGGTCGGCGCGTGGGATCGCGCGCCGGTTAAGAATGCGAGTGGCAAGAAATTGCAGGTTGGAACTGCCGAATGGCGCACCGAGTATGCGGCGCGTGCCGACCGGCTGATCAAGACACTGAAGCAAAACAATATGGCCGTCTATTGGGTCGGGCTTCCGAATGTGCGCCGCCCCGACTTCGATGAAGACGCCAAGATGATGAACGAGATCCTGCGCGAAAGGATCTATCTGAACAGTCTCAAATACATCGACGCCTACGCGGGCTTCGCCGACGAGCAAGGCGGCTATTCCGCTTACGGGCCCGATCTGGCCGGCAAGATGCGGCTGCTGCGCGAAGGTGACGGCGTCTACTTTACGGCGGCGGGAAATCGCAAGCTCGCACATTTCGTCGAAAAGGAGATCCGCCGCGACGTAGCGAAAGCCAAGGCCGAGCGCAATGTTCCGCTGGCGGGTAGCGAAGCCGAGCAGGCCAAGATCAGACCCATGAATGCAGCCATCGCCCCCAACGATCCGAATGCCCCTGCGCGCGCCTCCCCTCAGTCGCCGGCCCAGCCAGCGGCGCCAGGCACAACAGCAGCGCCCGGATGGTCTCCCGTCACGACACCCGCCGTCTCGGCAGAGCAAATTCCCGTCGAGCAGAAAGCCGATAACGGCAAGATCAGTCTCAAAATGATTTCGCAAACGGGTGCCGAGGAAATCGTGACACTCGACATCGTGCGCCCCGCGATCCCTGCTTCCGTTGTGGCCCTCGTCACCCGCCGGGAAAGCCCAGACAAGCCCTCACAGATGGGCCACTCGCTCGTTGACCAAGTC
>CAZSNH010000326.1:0-4048 GCA_964607855.1 uncultured Hyphomicrobium sp.
TACGCTTGTTTACCCTGCTGAAACACCCTGAAGGATACGATCGGGCTGATTCGAGCCGGAGAAGCCTTATGTCCCACACAACAAGCGCCGAGAGCCAGTCTCAAAGCGAAATCCTATCGCGGCTCTTGCGCCTGCCCCTCTGGGTATATTGCCTCATTGCCGCGGTCTTTTACGCTCTTTGCGAACTGAGAGCCCATCCCTATGAACTCGTCACCTCTCTCGGTGACACGGACGATGCGCTGAGGCTGGCGGAGTTACGCGACTTTCTTGCCAACGGAGACTGGTTCGACCGGACCTTCGAGCGGCTCGGTGGAGATGATCCGCTCGTCTCCCATTGGTCGCGGCTCATCGATCTGCCGCTCGCGCTTATGATCGCTGTGCTGGGCCTTGTCATGCCGTATGAAACGGCTGAACTTGTCACACGCGCCATATGGCCCGTGCTTGTCCTTTTCGCGCTGATGCGGTTCTTCGCCCGCCACGTCGAGATCCGGGGTGGGCGTATCGCTGCCATCGTCGTGATCGGGCTCATCATGTATGCCAGTGCCGTGACCGTGCAATTCAATCCCGGCCGCGTCGATCATCATAACGTCATGATCACGGCGGCCGGTTCCGGCATTCTCTTTCTCATTGAGGCGGTGAGCGCTCCGCGCATGGGCTGGATCGCCGGTGCGCTCCTGGGCTTCGGCACTGCGGTTGGATTTGAATCCCTATCGCTGACAGCGGCGGCTCTCGCCATTTCGTCGCTCTTTGCAGTAGCAACGGGGCACGGGCTTGAGGGTATGAGGAATGCGGCGCTGGGCTTTGCCTCTACGCTCGCCTGCCTTTTCCTGCTCACGGTACCACCGGCATTGTGGACAGTGGTCCGATGCGACGAGCTTTCGCTCAATCTTATTTTCTTGTCGGCGGCAGGGGTGGCCGGCTTGGCGGCTGCCTCTCTCCCAGAATGGAAGTCGAACGCGGTTTATCGGCTGGCGGTGCTTGCCGGAGCGGGTGCCATTGGTCTTGTGGGCTTCACTCTTCTTGAGCCGCAGTGCCTCGGGGGGCCCTTCGCGCAAGCCGACCCGGCAATTAAACCAATCTGGCTGGATCACGTCGAAGAGACCAACCACATTCTCGAGACCTTCGCTCTTATGCCGCAGATTGCTTTCATCTTTTCGGTCACCAGTGTTCTGGGAGTGTGGGCAGCCTATCGTCAGTGGAGCCGACACCGCGATGCAGGCAGCCTGCTCATGGGTATCTTGCTTGTTCTTGCTATCGTGCTCACCCTTTGGCAGGTGAAATTCGTTCCCTACGCCGCGCTCCTCGCCCTTCCTGCGTTCGCGACCGAAATCGCGGAGCTCGACGCAACGGAGCAAATGACGGCTCTGACGCGCCGTCTTATAGCGTTCTTTCTCGCCAATCAGCATTCGATGCTGGCCGTGGCGACCCTCTGCGCAGCAGCCTTGAGCCTGGGCGGCTCCGCTATGGAGGGCAGTACGGCAACCGAATTGGATAAGAGTTCTAAGAAGAGAGAGGCCTGCTATGCGACAGAGAACATGAAGGAGCTGGCGGCACTCAGCCCCGGCACGTTTGCCGGACATTTCGATCTCGGGCCCTTCATCGTCGCCAACACGCACCATTCGGCTCTGATGGGGCCCTATCACCGGCTGGACCGGGCCTTGATCAAGACGCACGCTATCAGCTCTGCCGTCCCTGCGGCCGCGGAAAGACTTCTCAAGGACGCAGGCGCAACCTACGTGATCGATTGCGTCGATCTGAAACCTATGCCGCTCATTCCGAAAGAGGGGCTTATTCCGCAGCTCAAAGCCGGCCACGTGCCGGGTTATCTGGAGCCGGTCGTTCTATCTCGGAGCAATCCGCTTCGGGTCTGGCGGGTAAAATGAAACCCGCGCCGGCAGGCGCAGGTCATGTGTTTACAAACTTTCTTGCTGCCAATTTGCACGTCGAAGGTGCGCTCGCCCACTCAGACACATATCACAGCGACTTGCTGGATCGAGTAGCCGATGTATTTGAATTTCTTGCCCGAGGCAGCCACGAATTCGCGGAATGCCTTGTGCTCATGGGAGGCCCAGTTCGGGTAATTGAAATACTCGTCGAACACGATGACGGTACCCGGCACGATCCGCTCGCCAAGCACCTTGAAGATGGTGACGGTCGAAGAATAGAGATCGCAATCGATGTGCAGGAATGCCATCGGGCCCGGGTGATTTGATGCGAATTTGGGCGCGGTATCTTTGAACCAGCCTTTATGGAGCACGACGTTCTCGGCGACCTTCGGCATCATGCCGTTGCGATTGAAATAGCCGGCGAACGTCGAGTTGCCGGCCCAGTCCTCGGGCAGGCCCTCGAAACTGTCGAAGCCGTGGATCATATGGTCCGGCTTCTTCTTGGCGATATAGTTGATCGTGCCGCCCTGGTTGACCCCGAACTCGGCATAAAGCCCTTCCAGGGTGACGCGGGACAGCGCGTAGCTCATGAGCTCGCGGGGAATGTCGAAGGCGAGCGCTTCTGGCATGTCGCTCACGATGAAATCGAGTGTCTGCTCGTGGGCGCGGCGCTTCAAACCCGAATAGGGATGCTCTTGGCTGTAGGCGATCGGCAGACGGGCGACCATGGCGGCCTTCTGCACGAAGCTTTTCAAAGTGTAGTTGGCGACAAACATAGGACTTTCCTTCCCGGCCTTATTTCGCGGGGCTGGCGGCAAACACGACCATCCGGCGAATCGCATAGACAGCGAAGAAGCTCATGACGACGGCTGAGAGCTTGGCAGTTGCAGGGTTTGCAGCAAACACGTTGGTTGCCGTTGCGATGACCGTTGCCGTGACAGCCAATCCTGCGAGGCTCGACAGGGCAAACTCGCCCAACAGTCGCGGTTCCGACTTTGCGCATGCCGCGCGATCGAAGACAAAGCGTCGGGACAACACGAAGTGGACGAGCATGCCCATCGTGTATCCGGTGACACCGGCAGCAATAACCGGCCATCCGGCCACGATCAACATGAAATAGGTTGTGACGTCGGTCCCGAGTGCCAGAGTGCTTGCGACCGTATAAGCGGAAAATTCGGGCAGGAGCCTCACGATCCGGACCAGCAACGCCGGCGCGGCCCGCGACCTTTCGAGCCTCGTCGCCAAGCCGTCAGTCAGCGCTCGAAATCCGGAACCCACTCGATAATTGAGGTTGCTCATCAGGCGGCCCCAACTCGGCGCGGAACGAGCCGTTCGCTCTTCAGCGCTTCCATTTCGCTCGACGCACCCGCCTCGTGATACTCGGCATCTTCATTGACGTTCCAGACATCGTAAATCTTGGATCCGGCCAGAATGTTGCGGACCGTCAGCATCGAGGTCATCATGGCATGGTCCTGGTTGTTGTACTTGTGCATGCCGTTGCGGCCGACGAGGTGCAGCGTGGGATACTTGGCTTCGAGTTCTTCACGCACCGTGTCGACGTGGAAGCGATAGGCTTCGTCATAGACCGGATAGGCTTTCTTCTGGCGCACCACACAGCCATCTTTGATCTCATGCTCGGCCGCAAGACCGATCTGAGCCAGCTCTTTCTTGGCGAGCGCGATAAGGTCTTCGTCGCTAGACGCCCAAAGGCCATCACCTTCGAAACAGAAATATTCGAGGCCGAGGCACGAGAATTTCTGATCGGGGACAAGCTCGGGGCTCCAAGAGCGGAAGTTCTGGATACGGCCCACCTTGACGCTCGGCTCGTGAATGTAAATCCAGTTGTCCGGAAAGAGATCCGATTTGTCGACGATGAGCGAAACCGTCATGAAATCCCGATAGCGCAGGCTTTGGGCGGACGCTTTGCAGATCGGCTCAGGCGTGATTGCAGATACGAGCTCGCGAATTGGTGCCGATGAAATGACGTTCTTCGCCGTGAAGGTTGAAGCCTTGCCCGCGACGTCACGGCAACTGATGGTCCAGAGCCCGCTTGCCTCGTCCCATGACAGCTTGTCGAGCGTCGTTCCCATGTGGATGGTACCGCCCGCAGCACGCGTTTTGGCGGCAGCGGCTTCCCACATCATTCCCGGACCTTTGCGCGG
>CAZSNH010000327.1:0-4022 GCA_964607855.1 uncultured Hyphomicrobium sp.
GAGTGGAACAAGGAGCCCAAACATTCCGAGCGCGGACCGAATCGGACGGGCAACAAAAAGGCGCTGCCAGACGAGTTTGAGACGAACTCGCGATCTCATCCCGAGGACCTCGATCCGAAGTTGGCCGAGGATGATGCCGGCGCAAAGAAGCGAAACGGAAAGCAGAGGCGGAAGGACAATGAGAACGGCGAGACGGGGCCACCGGCTTCGGCGAACTCACGGCCGCCACCCTACGTTCAGAACCCTGGCAAGGGCACGGGAGCCTTCGATAACCTGAGATAGGCTTTAGGCGGGCGCCAAGCCTGCCTTGCGGGCTTGTCCATCTCCTGTTGGCAGCGACGCCAGCGCGGTTGCGGGCGCCCAGCCTTTTCGCGTATCAGCGCTCCATGACACCGAAAACCAGCGCCCCCGCAGCGATCACCATCCGGTCTGGAACCCAAACTCTCTCCGTGGACGAGATCGTGAGCCGCCTGCGCCAAGGAGAGAGACGGGCCATTTCGGCGGCTATCACGGAGCTCGAGCGGCTTTCGCACGCGGCCCCTGCCCTTATTCAGGCGTTTCAGCCCTTCCTGGGGCACGCTCTTGTCGTCGGCTTCACGGGACCGCCTGGGGCGGGAAAGTCCACCCTCGTCAACGCCGTTATCGCCCACCTACGCGCAGAAGGGCGGTCGGTCGGCGTCATTGCCGTCGATCCCTCAAGCCCAATCTCCGGGGGCGCAATTCTCGGCGATCGCATTCGCATGACGGCGGCACTCGACGATCCGGGTGTCTTCGTCCGCTCGCTTGCAAGCCGAGGCTATCTCGGTGGCCTCTCGCCCGCGGCCGTGCGCATTATTGATGCCGTCGACGCTGCCGGCTTCGATGTGATCCTGCTCGAGACCGTCGGCACCGGACAGAACGAGATCGATGTTGCGGAAGTTGCCGACATTCGCGTTGTCGTATCGGCACCGGGCCTCGGCGACGATATTCAGGCCATGAAATCCGGCCTGCTCGAAATCGCCGATATCCTGGTTGTCAACAAGGGCGACCGGCCGGATGCAGAAGAGACCCTGCAACAGCTGAAGGGCGCGATCTCGATCCGCGCCAACGTACGCAGCAAGTCGCCCGTCCTCAAGACTACCGCAACGACAGGCGAGGGCGTTCCCAACCTCGTTTCTGTGATCGACCGGCTCGGGCAGGAAGTCGCCGCCGAGGGCCCGATCGCGCGCCGGCGCCGCCGTGCGCGCTATCTCATCGCGCGGGCGGCATCGGATCTCGTGACACAGCGAATTAAGGAAGGCGCCGACGGCAAGCTCGAAGCTCTCTCCGATGATGTCTTGGCTGGAAGAATACGCCCGGAGGATGCCGCCAAAGAGCTCGTCGGACGTTGATCCACGTCCTATCTCTGGTAGTTTATGCGCTTGCTCGGAATTGGGCCTGACAGCGGGGATGAGGTGCGGAGCATGGATCAAATCGAAACCCAGGTGGCTTCCTCGACCCGCAGGTCCCAGATGAGAACCGTCCCACCCTCCGATCAAAAGAGCGACGGCCCCAAAAAGCGCTCGGCCTCCAACAGGCCCGATCTCAAAATACAAATCGACCTTCCGGGTGGCACCCGCCTCGGTCCCGGAAAGATCATGCTCCTCGAGATGATCGACGCCGAGGGGTCGCTCAGCAAGGGTGCCAAGCGCATGCGGATCTCGTACCGGCGCGCCTGGCTCTTCGTGCAGCAGATCAATCAAGCGTTCGGGGAATTGGCCGTCGCCACGCCTGAGCACGGGCACGGCGGCGGTCCGGCGCGCCTCACGCCTTTCGGGCGCGAGCTTATCAAGCGCTTCCGGGAGCTCGAGACGGCAGCCCTCCAGATTGCTTCCGATACCTTGATCTGGCTCGGCAAGACCGCAAGATCAAAAAACTGACCGCAAACAGAGCGAGCAGCCGCCAAAGGAAAAGCCACGGAATGTTCCGTGGCTATTCGTGTCAGATCCATTTTTGGGGAGAATCAGGTGATGTACTGGCCGCCATTCGCGGTAAGCGTTGAGCCGGTAATGAATCCAGCCTCATCGGAGGCCAGAAACACCACGCAGCGCGCAATCTCTTCCGGCTCGCCGAGGCGCCCAACGGGGATCGTGGGCAGAATGTTCTTCTCGAGGACGTCCTTCGGTACGGCCTTGACCATTTCGGTGGCGATGTAGCCGGGGCAAATTACGTTGACGGTGATGCCTGAACGCGCGCCTTCCTGAGCCAGCGCTTTGGTGAACCCGATATCGCCCGCCTTAGCGGCCGAGTAATTCACCTGGCCTATCTGACCCTTCTGACCGTTGATGGAGGAGATATTGATCACGCGGCCGAACTTGCGATTGCGCATGCCTTCCCACACCTGGCGCGTGACATTGAACAATCCGTCGAGGTTTGTGCGCAGAACGGCATCCCACACCTCCTTGGTCATCTTGTGGAACATCATGTCCTTGGTGATGCCGGCGTTGTTGACGAGCACATCGACCGGTCCGACCGCCTTCTCGATATCCGCCATGCCCTTGGCGACGGCGTCATAATTGCCGACGTCGAACTTGAACACGGGAATCCCGTGCTCAGCCGAAAACTGCTGAGCGGCCGCATCATTGCCGGCATACGTTGCAGCAACGCGATAGCCCTTGTTCTTGAGTGCAATGGAGATGGCGTGGCCAATGCCACGCGTGCCTCCGGTTACGACGGCTACTCGCGCCATTTCTGAAATCCTCCCTAAGCATAAGGTCTTGGTGTTGGTCATGCGAGAACCGGGCCCTCAAAGGCCCGGTTCCAATTGCTTCCGATTAGTCGCGAGCAACGCAGAGAGCGATACCCATGCCGCCACCGATGCACAGCGTGGCGAGGCCCTTCTTAGCATTGCGGCGCTGCATTTCGTAAAGGAGCGTCGTCAGGATGCGGCAGCCCGATGCACCGATCGGATGTCCGATGGCAATTGCGCCACCGTTGACATTCACCTTGTCCGTGTCCCAGCCCATGCCCTTGTTCACCGAAATGGCCTGAGCGGCGAACGCTTCGTTGGCTTCGATGAGGTCGAGATCCTTGATCGTCCAGCCGGCCTTCTCGAGTGCCTTCTTGGAGGCCGGAATCGGACCCGTGCCCATGATCGAGGGATCGACGCCGGCGTGGGCCCACGACACGATGCGGGCCAGCGGCTTGATCCCGCGCTTCTTCGCCTCAGCCGCCGTCATGAGCACGACCGCCGCAGCGCCGTCGTTGATGCCCGACGCATTGGCCGCGGTAACGGTGCCTTCCTTGGGATCGAATGCGGGACGAAGCTTCGCAATACTCTCGATCGTCACGCCTTCCTTGATGTACTCGTCGCTATCGACAATCGTGTCGCCCTTCTTGCCTTTGATGGTGACGGGCGCGATCTCGTCCTTGAACTTGCCGGCCTTCTTGGCAGCCTCAGCCTTGTTCTGCGAGGCGACGGCAAAGGCGTCCTGCTCGGCGCGCGTAATCTGCCACTGGCGGGCGACGTTCTCGGCCGTCGTTCCCATGTGATAATTGTTGAAGGCGTCCCAAAGACCGTCTTTAACCATGGTGTCGAGGAACTTGACATCCCCCATCTTGGTGCCCTCGCGCATGTGTGCGGCGTGCATGGCTTGGCTCATGCTCTCCTGACCGCCGGCGACGACGATCGAGGCATCGCCCGATTTGATCTGCTGCATGCCAAGTGCAACAGCACGCAGGCCCGAGCCGCAGATCTGGTTCATGCCCCAAGCAGGCGTATCGACGGGGATGCCTGCGCCGATGGAGGCTTGGCGCGCCGGCCCCTGCCCCTGGCCGGCCGTCAGGATCTGACCCAGGATGACCTCGGAGACATCGCCCGGAGCCACTTTCGCACGCTCGAGGGCGGCCTTGATCGCAACCTTTCCGAGCTCGTGAGCGGGCAAGCTTGCAAGTGATCCGTTAAAGGACCCGACGGGGGTCCTTGCTGCACTCGCGATAACAATGGTGTTGTTCTCATCACTCATGGGCGCCGCCTCCATCGGGGGATTTTTAGGAGATTGTTA
>CAZSNH010000328.1:0-3991 GCA_964607855.1 uncultured Hyphomicrobium sp.
CGGAACCCGAGAGCTTGAGGCTCTCCCGCTCGCTGACGTTGCGCGTGCGGATCGTAAGAACTCCACCGTCGGGCATGGCATCTCGCGCATTGACCGCAAGATTGATCATGACCTGCTCGAACTGCGTCTTGTCTGCCTTCACGTACCAGAGATCGCGGGCGGGCGGGAGTTTGAGCTCAATCTTCTCTCCAATCGAACGGTTCAAAAGCGTGCCGAGATCGCTTATGACCTCGCCCAATTGCAGAGGTGCGGTCTGGAGCGTCTGCCGACGTGAGAAAGCCAGCAGCTTCGCCACGAGCCCGGCTGCACGATTGGCGCTCGAACGGATATTCATGATGTCCTTGTAGGACGGGTCCGAGGGACGCTGGGTCTGCAGTAGAAGATCTGAGAAGCCGATGATCGCCGTCAATACGTTGTTGAAGTCGTGAGCGATGCCACCAGCGAGCTTGCCGACCGCCTCCATCTTGGAGCTTTGCGCAAATTTCGCTTCAAGCGCCTTCTGCTCGGTGGAATCGATGACGTATAGGATCGCCGACTCGCCTGTGGTTCCGCCACCCGCGAGCGGCGTCATCAACACGCGGCGCGAAAACTGACCTTCCGCACCAAGCGTAATTTCAACCGGGGTCACTTGGGCACTACCTGCCACCGCCTGCTTCAGCGAAGCCTCGAAGGCCGCGCGCGTCTCCTTGTCCGCTGAACCGCAGATCACATCGATCGCCTGATCGCCGGCACCGGCCGAACCTTCGACCAGCATCCGGGTAAGAGCCGCATTTGCGGTAACAATTCGGCCTTCGGAGTTGACGGTTGCAATGCCAAAGGGAGCCGAATGAAGGAAGCGAGAGAGCCTCACATCGGCATCGCCGTAATCGGCAGCGCCGCTGCAATCCGTTTCGCGATTGTAAGCTGCGACAAGAAGCGTGCCGTCGTCAGTTTCCTGTCCGAGGAGGCGCATTGCGATCCTGCGACCATCGCTGGCGATAACGTCGGCTTCGATGCCAGCCCGTGCGCGCTCGAGGCTTCGCGCAGAAGCACGCAGCATTTGCACATTGTCGGCGTCCAGAATATCGCCAACCTTGCCCTTTCCGTCACGCAGGCGCGCGCCCGAGAATCCGATCCACAACGCCATGAGTTGGTTGCAATAGGTGATCGTGCCGTCGGGAGAGACCGCGAGCAGCCCGACAGGCACCTTGTCGAACATTGCGACATTCGACTGAAGGAACCTCACGTAGGCAGCCTGCTTCGAGCGCTCCGCGGTGACGTCTGAAATTTTCCACAGGACGAGCGGACCAAGTTCAAAGGGCTGCCCCTTGACGGAGAATGGACGGCAGGAGGCACGCATCACGCGGGGTGTCGAGCCGCCGCCATTGACTTCGAATTCCTCCTGAAGGAATTCACCGCGAGAGGCCGAACGCGTCAGTCGGTAGATGGCGGCGGTCGCCGTCGGCTCACTGGCGAATGCGGTTTCGAGCGTGTGCGAGCGCCCGTCGGGGGCAGTCCCGACAATCTCATCGAATTGAGCATTGTTGAAGAGGTACAAGCCATCGCGAGTGGCAACGAGTACACCCTCGTCCTGACCTTCCACAATGTTGCGGACAATGTCGTCCTCGCTCACTCGAAGGCTCAAGCGAACATGCCCGGCAAGAAATGCAAAAGAAAGGAAGGCTCCGAGCATAGCCAGCAAGGAAAGCACGGCGAGCAACAAAGGCTTGGCCGCGCCTGTTGCCGTGATGGAAAGGACCACCGCGCCGGCAAAACCAACGATTGCCAAGGCCGGCAGAAAGCTGGGGTTGCCGACCGCAAACGTCCCCGCGCTCATTCGGGCCGCCGCCGCCATAGCACCAACCGGTTTTGCCGCCTTCATCTCGTCCATGAACGAAAAGGCTATCTGATTCGATGGGGAGGCTGGGCCGGGCGACTGCATATACGCTACTCTACTCAACACTATTTCATTTAATCCGCCGAGTTGGCGGGCTCCGGGATCTCCCCGTTTTCTGAGCTTCCTAACGGCGCCCAAACAGGTGTCCCAACACACTGTCAACAGTTCGATGATTAAAGTTAAAACCCCATGAATTCCCGGCTATACATCAAAAGAGTCGCTGGTGTTCTCGCCGGGTATTAGTCAACGATTAACGGACCCATTACAAAGGCGTTGAAGTGAGTTCCAAATTGATGCCGACGACGGCATCTGCCGGTCAACTGTTTCGGAAAACCTTGCCACGCGGCGGAGGCAACGATGTGGGACATCGTCTATTATCTGCTCATTATGATCCTCTTGGCAGCAAGTCTTGTCGCCGTGGGAGTTTTGGCACGAGGTTATCTCTCGGGTAATCTCGCAGCCTTCTCCATGTTTGCGCCAAGGGCCGAGCCACGCATCGATGTCGTTGAGCAATCGAGCATCGACGGAAAGCGCAAGCTCGTCCTCGTGCGACGCGACGACGTCGAGCATCTCATCATGACGGGTGGGCCGGTCGATGTCGTAATCGAGACCGGGATAGGTCCAAGAAGGCTTAGAACGGCCGAAGTCGTGGAAGCACCTCAACCGGCCTTTGCGCGACAGACCCGCACCTTCAGCCAGGCGGCCGGAGAGTAAGCGGCAGTAGAACGATACGCTGATTGCAGATTATTTTGCATGCACCGCGGCAGCCATCGACAGGGATGTTTCTTCGCTATCCCCGAAGGCGCGCTGATCAATGCCGGCAATATCCAATCTCTTGAGCTCGATAGTGACCGCACCGCTTCTGAGGGCCAGCGAGCCACCTTCTCCGGCGAACTGCAGCCGGCCCGTGCTCACCATTGGTGCGGCAGAGACACGCTGAGCTTCTTCTTGGGCATCCGAGGCGCCTAACTCCCCGATCACCCCAACGGCGAGGCCTGCAATGCTCCAGACGAAAGCAGCGTTGAGCCAATGCTGTCCGCTGCAGCGCCACATAGACTTATCCACGATCAGCCCCTCGCATCCCTTGCACAATTCCAAGAATTGAGGATGCGCAAAAACAGTTGCGAATAACTTAAGGAGCGCCCGGGATTGGCACGATTTGCAGCCGATGTCGCCGGCCAGCCGCGAAACTTTACGGCGGGTTGGTTGAAAGGGCAGTTGACCTTCAGTCTTCCCGATAGACTCTCTCGCGCCTCTCATGGCGCTCCTGGGCCTCGACGGAAAGCGTTGCGATCGGGCGCGCATCGAGCCGCTTCAAGCCGATCGGCTCACCCGTTTCCTCGCAATAGCCGTAGGTTCCATCCTCGATGCGGGCGAGTGCCGCATCGATCTTGGAGACGAGCTTCCTCTGCCTGTCGCGGGCCCTTAACTCGAGCGCGCGATCGGTCTCAGAGGTGGCCCGGTCCGCAATGTCGGCATGTTGGGTCGAATCCTCATGCAATCCGGCCAACGTCTCTTTGGTCTGGTTGATGATTTCTTCTTTCCAGGCCAAGAGCTTTTTGCGGAAATAAGCTCGCTGTTTCGGGTTCATAAAGGGTTCGTCTTCCGACGGCCGGTAATCCGGACTAAGTACGATAGAAGAGAGAGGCACCGTCACTTTCGGCTTTTTCGTTGAGATCTTTGTCTTCGCAGCCTTTGGCGGCTCCGCCCTTGGCGCGGACGCTACAGGCTTCGCGGACGCTGCCTGTTTGGACTTCTTCGCAGGAGCGGCCTTGCTCGAGGCAGCCTTGGTTGGCGCAGCCTTGGTACTGGCGGCCGATGGTTTTGACGGCTTTTTTTGGTCGCGCTTTGACAACTTCGCCCCCTGAAAGTCCGGGTCATGCAAATCGGGAAAAAAACGTGTCCGAAGCGACTCTCCGCCACAAAATAGGGCGCTCTATTGAGCGCTCCGCGGCCCGAAGTCAAGGCACTTCCGATTCTTTAGTTTGTGTCGCAATTCGAGCGGCTTAGCCCGGCTGCTACCTGCGGAACCCGGAGGGCTCGCAAAGGTCCGGGAATTTGGCTTTGCGAAACCGATCCTTAACCGCGCCACGGGGCAACGGGTGCAATCTTAAC
>CAZSNH010000329.1:0-3973 GCA_964607855.1 uncultured Hyphomicrobium sp.
TTCACACTTCCCGTGAGGTAGAAGTGCCTGCAGGCCAAGACAAGTCGGTCTCGAAAAAAAATCGGAGAAATTCGCACGTGGCACGCCCCATTATTGCCCTCACGGATCTCAAGCTGCGACTGACCAGCCGGGCGGGACCGGTCGATATTCTGAGGGGTATCACTCTTGACATTGCCCCTGGGCAGTCGCTCTCGATCCTAGGGCCCTCGGGGTCCGGTAAGACCTCGCTTCTGATGGTCCTCGCCGGGCTCGAACGCCCAACATCGGGCGACATCGACGTCGCCGGGCATGATTTGACACGTCACACCGAAGATGAGCTCGCGCTTGTTCGTGGCGCCAACATCGGCATCGTTTTTCAAGCCTTTCATCTCGTGCCAACAATGACAGCTCTCGAGAACGTCGCTTTGCCTCTCGAATTTGCCGGTAATTCGCATGCGTTCCAGATTGCCGAGCGCTTCTTGCGCGATGTCGGGCTCGGCGCCCGCGTTCATCATTTTCCTGCCGAGCTTTCGGGAGGCGAGCAGCAGAGAGTGGCTATTGCCCGGGCAATAGCGCCCACGCCAAAGATCATACTGGCTGACGAGCCCACGGGGAATCTTGATGCAACGACGGGGCGGCAAGTGATCGAGCTGCTGCTCGGCTTGAAGGAGAAGCTTGGGGCGACACTCGTTCTCGTCACGCATGATGAGCGCTTGGCTGCCAGATGCGAGCGAACCATTCGCATGTCGGATGGGCGCATCATATCCGATGAGCGGGCAGTCGCCGCATGAAAAGCTATAATTCGACCAACGGCATCGGCTGGATCGGAATAGTGAGGCTCGCATTTCGAGAGTTGAGGTCTGGCCTCGGGGGTTTTTATATTTTTATCGCCTGCGTGGCGCTGGGCGTGATGGTGATTACCGCGGTTGGTACGCTCGCGGATGCACTGCGGGCCGGTTTCGATTCGCAAGGCGCGCGTATCCTGGGCGGCGATGTGACATTCTCCCGGATGCATGCCCGATCCGAAGGGGAAGAGCGTGCCTGGCTCCAAGCACAGGGCAAGCTCAGCGAAACGGCGTCCATGCGCACGCTCGTCCGCAGGCTAGATGGCGAAGACCAGCTACTCGTTGAAGTTAAGGCCACCGATACCGCCTACCCCCTACTGGGAGATGTGAAGCTCAAGGATCTCAATTCTTCGCGGAAAGTCTGGCTTGAGGACGGCAAGGCTGCTGTCGATCCGATCCTTCTCGAACGGCTTCGTGTCAGGATCGGAGAGAGAGTTCGCATCGGCGAACTGGAGGTCGAGGTGGCAGCGGCGATTGCCGAAGAGCCCGATGGAGTTATCGACCGCTTGACCTATGGGCCGCGCGTGCTGGTGTCGCTCGAGACAATGCAAAAGACCGGTCTCGTGCAGCCCGGAGCCTTGATCCGTTGGAAGTACGCGATTTTGCTCGCTGGGAATACCGGTGCGAGCGCCGAAGGACTCAAAGCGTTTCGGACACGCGCGACAGAGCTCTTTCCAGAATCCGGATTCACGATTACGGACCGGCAAGATCCTTCTCCCCAGGTCACACGAACGCTCGAACGGTTGCGCCAGTTCCTGACCTTGTTGGGCCTCACGTCGCTACTCGTCGGCGGTGTCGGCGTTGCGAACGCGGTTTCGACATTCATCGACCGGCGTCGCAAAGTCATTGCGACCATGAAAAGCCTAGGAGCAACGAGCGGAACCGTATTCTCACTCTTCCTCACCCAGGTAATGATCATGGCGATTTTGGGCGTCTTGATCGGGCTTACGCTCGGCATTGCCACCCCGCCGCTCATCAGCTACGCCGCCGGAACGGCGCTCCCCATTAAGACCGAATTCGCGGTCTCTGCAGCAAGTCTGACGCTGGCGGCAGCCTACGGCGCTCTCGTGGCCCTCGCCTTCACGCTTTGGCCGCTCGGGCACGCAGAGCAGATCAGTGCCAGCGCGCTTTTTCGCGACGAGATATCGCCGGGCTACACTTGGCCGAGACGAGGCATCGTGGCCGGTATTGGTGTCATCATGCTTCTGCTTACGGGACTCGCGATAGCGACATCGGAAGCCAAGCTTCTCGCCCTCTACTTTTGCGCGGGCGTGATCGGCGTGTTTGCAGTCTTTGTCGGCCTTGGCGAAGGCGTGACACGTCTGGCACGGCGCGCGAAGCGGCCGAGGATGCCCGAGTTGGCGCTCGCGGTCGGAAATCTCGGCGCTCCGGGGGGGCTCACACGATCCGTGGTGTTGTCGCTGGGATCGGGCTTGTCGCTTTTGGTTGCGGTTGCGCTTTCTGATGCTTCGCTGGTCAGTGAATTGTCGTCGCGCCTGCCTGCGAAGTCGCCCAACTATTTCGTTCTCGATATCCCGAAGGATGACTTCAAACAGCTCGCGGATGCCGTGCTCGAGGAAGAGCCTGCAGCCGAAATCATCGATGCGCCGATGCTGCGCGGACGGCTCATCCGGCTCAAGGAGAAAGCCGTCGAGTCGATCAAGGCGCCGCCAGAGGCGCAATGGGTGCTCTCCGGCGATCGCGGGCTGACATACGCCGACGAGGTCCAGCATGGCTCCAAACTCGTGAAGGGGTCCTGGTGGGCGAAGGATTACGATGGTCCCCCTCTCGTATCGTTCGAAGCGGAACTCGCAGAAAAGCTCGGCGTCGATATCGGAGATACGGTTACGGTCAACGTGCTGGGGCGCAACGTAACGGCAACCATCGCGAATCTGCGCGAGGTAAAATGGGAAACGCTCGCGCTCAATTTCGTGATGGTGTTCTCGCCCAATACGCTCGAAGGCGCTCCCCACAATCTCTTGGCCACGATAACATTGCCGAAAGACATCGCTCTTGAGAAAGAGGCCGGCATTGCCCGCAAGCTCGGCAAGCTGTTCCCGTCCATCTCGGCCGTGCGCGTCAAGGACGCCATCAACGCCTTCAACGTCATATTCTCCAAGGTCATGGTCGCCGTGCGGGTGGCTGGTGGGGTTACCCTTTGCGCGGGCGCGCTCGTATTGGCGGGCGCACTCGCCACGGCCCAGCGGGGTCGCATCCTGGAAGCCATCGTGTTGAAGGTGAGTGGGGCGACTCGTGCCCGCATCCTGGCTGCCCACGCCGCCGAATATCTGTTGCTCGCCTCCGCCACGACGGTTTTCGCACTCTGGCTCGGCACCTTTGCGTCGTGGCTTGCGGTCACTCAGATCATGGAACTCGAGTTTGCGTTTTCCTGGCCTGCGGCGCTTCAGGCCCTGGCCTTAGCGACCGGTCTGGTTCTGACGTTTGGTGCCATTGGGACGGCCTCGGTGCTCAGGGCGCGTCCGGCCGTTTACCTGAAATCCGAGTGAAAGCCACCACGTTCATGAAAAATGTCAGCGATTTCAGTTGGCTATGACATGGAATTTTTTGGGCCAGGTCCCTTGAAACGGTGACCAATGCAAGACATATCATGGCTACCGAACGCGTAATGGCGATTCACTGTTGAAGGGGATTGATGACAGATGGCTCAACTTGACACCCGATACTCGCAGTCTAGCACTGCACAGCGGACTACCGTCGCTGTTGACGAGGGTCTGCGCTCCTACATGCTCGGCGTTTATAATTATATGACGGCTGGCGTGGCGCTGACCGGCGTGGTCGCCTTTCTTACCTATCAATTAACTCTCTCCAGCCCGGCGGTCGCACAAATTCTCTATTTGTCGCCGCTAAAGTGGGTCGTCATGCTGGCGCCACTTGCATTCGTGTTCTACCTCTCATTCCGCGTCCATCAAATGAGCCCGGCTGCGGCTCAAACCGCCTTCTGGCTCTTCGCCGCCGTGATGGGCTTGTCGCTGTCCACGATCTTCCTGCGTTTCACGGGTCAGTCGATCACCCAGGTCTTCTTTGTGACTTCAGCCGCGTTTGCCGGCCTTAGCCTTTACGGCTACACGACCAAGAAAGACATTTCCGGCTGGGGTTCGTTCCTGTTCATGGGCCTGATCGGCGTGATC
>CAZSNH010000330.1:0-3968 GCA_964607855.1 uncultured Hyphomicrobium sp.
ATCTAGGAGTGCTCCTGAAGCTCGGAGCGGCTTGCGGGTTCTCATTGCAGACGATGACCCGATTTTCCGTTCCGTGGTGACGGCGAAGTTAGAACGTATTCACGCCGAAATCATCGAGGCCGCTGATGGTGCTGCCGCGTGGCGGGCGCTTGAGGCGGGGAATTTCCATCTCGCACTCGTCGATCTCGAAATGCCGCATATGAAGGGCCTCGAGCTCATTGAGCGTATGAAGACTTCGGCCTGGACGCAGAATATCCCGATCGTGGTCCTTACCTCGAGAAACGACGCCGACGCGGTTCGTAGCTCTCTCGACGCGGGGGCAACATCGTTTATGACGAAACCGGTCAATTGGTCGATGTTTGCCAACCAGATCGACACACTTTTGCGAATGCACGCCCAGGCCGAACGCGGGCGCCAGGCAGAGCAGCACGTCAAGAATCGCGAAGATGCTGTCATGAGGGCGATCGACAGACTTCAGAATGCCATCGAGCAGAGCGATCACGTATTTGAAGGTGCCGCGAGCTTGTTGACAAAGCAAACGATGCTTCGCCCCCCGCAGGACGAGGCCGCGCGGGCGGTTAATCTTGTTCTGCAGGAAACAACTATTTTGAAAGCGCGCCTGGGTTCAATTCTCATGGATTTGCAGAGTGGACCTGCCGAGCGTGCCGAGGGTTCAGTTCCGGCCGTGGGGGAAGTGCCATAAGCGGAGACAGACAGACCGTTCGAAACTGGAACGGTCTTTTGCGCTTCATTCTATAAGGCTGAAGAATTCGACGGGTCTTAAATTTGCGTGGAGATTTTCTCTCTAATCTGAGTCCAAAGGCGAGGAGGCGCAGGGACTTAGCCAGCGGCGCCAGTTCCGTGCGAGAGTTGGGCATTTCACGTGGTTCCGAAGCCAGGGATACATAGGTTTCGAGCGCTTGCGGGTTTTTCTGCCGCGGAGCACGGGGCCGTCGTCATGAACTTCGCGCTCGGTACGCTCCTCTTGTTCGGAGTTGTCGGGCTGGCGGTCAACTATGCGAGCATCAAGCACGCCCAGGCCATTCTGCAAGAGGCCTCCGATGCGGGCGCACTCGCCGGCGCCAAAGAACTCGGCATGGTCAATATTTCTTCAACCAATGTCGACTCAATCGTTGCAGCGGTGGTCGATAAATACGTTGCCGAGAACATGTCGGCAGATCATCAAAATGTCAGTTTTGATGTCGTCACGGAGGTCGTCGAAAACCCGCTGCAAGTGGTCGTGAGCATCTCGCAAGGCTTTGATGCGCCCTTCAAGCTTGCCAACTTCGCCACAGACATCACGGTCAAATCGACTGCCCGTATTGTTGGCAAACCGAACGTATGCGTTCTTGGTCTAGACGAGAATGAGGCCGGTGCCATTTCGCTTGAGCACCAAGCTCGCGTAACGGGGGTTGACTGCGCCGTCTATTCGAATTCCACGCATACGCTTTCGATCAAATCCAAGAACGATGCCCAGCTTACGGCGAGTCTCATTTGCACGCGCGGCGGTAAGAGCGGTGAAACCGGGAGTTTCAGTCCCGAGCCCCTCACCGATTGTCCCGGCTTCGATGATCCGCTCGCTTCGCGCCCTGAGCCCTCAGTAGGGAGCTGCACCGAAACGGACCGGATTGTTTCGGGAACAAGCGCCACCCTGTTCGCCGGCACCTATTGTGGCGGGTTGCGCGTCTCGAACGGTGCCGACGTGCTGCTGAAACCCGGAGTCTATATTTTCAAGGACGGCGGCCTCAAGGTGGACAGTGGCGGAATTCTAAAGGGTACCAATGTTGGCCTCTTTTTTATTGGTGCCAACGCGGTTGTGAAATTCGATGCCGCGAGCACGATCGAGCTTACAGCGCCCGAAGACGGCCCGCTCGCAGGCCTCTTGATATTCGAGTCGCGATCTCAGCCAACTACGGGCACGTTCAAGATCAGTAGCAACGACGCGAGGACCCTGCTCGGGACCATCTATGTGCCGCGCAGTGAGCTTCGAGTGGACGCTAAAAGTCCCGTTGCCGATCAATCCGCCTATACTGCAATCGTAGCTCGCGTAATGCGCCTTTACGGTGGTCCACATCTGGTCCTCAATACCAATTACAACGCAACGACCATCCCTGTTCCTGAGGGCATCAAGGGCAGCGGCCAGCCGGTCGCCTTGGTTGAATAACTCATTTCAATGGCAATTGACTGATGAAATGGGACGCCGCTTCTGCCGCGCGAGCGATTCCGTGCCCGGCAGGCGTCGAGCGACCTCCCCGGCATTTGAGATCATGATCGGCGCTCTCGATCCAGTTCAGCCTAATCGACTTGGAGAGGCGGTACGTCTCGACCTCGGCACGCGTTCCGAACGGATCATTTTCTCCTTGCACGAAAAGTGCCGGGCACCTCAACGACTGAAGATGGGCCGTACGCAGGGCAAGCGGCCTCTTCGAGGGATGAAAAGGATAGCCGAAGCAGATCAACGCCGACACTCGTCCATCTTCAAACTCTTTTGCGGCTATCATGCTTGCGACGCGGCCGCCGAGAGACTTTCCGCCGATAATGAGATGTTGATCGGCTCCAAGTGTCCGGGAAATGCCGGTGATGGCTTGGGTGTACTCATTGAGAAGCAACTCTGCCTTGGGTGGGGGGCGGCGTATTCCGGTTCTTCGCCGCGATGCCATGTAATCGAACTCGAAGCGAGCCACGCGATTGCCTTGCTCGGCGAGTGCGCTCGCGAGAGATTCGAGGAACGGACTTGTCATCGGTGCGCCTGCGCCATGGGCAAGCAGAATGACGTGCTTTGCATGCTTCGGACCGCAAAGCAGAAAGCGGGACGTTTCAATTTTGGCCGTTCTCCGCATCTTTGCTCCTGGTGATCACTCGAAATTCCGTCGCGTTGAGTGAGAGGGTCATTTACTTTATTCTGCCTCAGCGGTAAGGCGCGAGGAGCGAAAGGGGCGCGTGAGCAGAAATCATGAACGAAGTTACGGTTCGTCTTCTGGCTTTCGTTGCCGTATTCGCACTCATGGCAAGCCTTGAATTTCTCTTGCCCCGGCGACGCCTGAGGCACAACAAATTGCGCCGCTGGATCACCAATCTTGGAATTGTTGGTGCCGACAGCCTGCTCGTCCGGCTGATGGCCGCTTTACCGGTACCCATTGCAGCCGTGGCGGCTGCGCTCCATGCTCAGAATATGGGTTGGGGACTCTTCAATGTTCTTGTTTGGCCGGAGTTTGTGGAAGTGCTCCTGGCTATGGCTGCGCTCGATTTCGCTCTTTGGTTGCAGCATCTCGTGTTCCACAAGATGCCCCTGCTCTGGCGCGTGCACCGCATGCACCATGCCGATCCGGATATCGACGTCACGACCGCCATTCGGTTTCACCCGATTGAGATTGCGCTCTCGATGGTCTGGAAAATTATTTGGGTCTTCTGTCTCGGTGCATCGGTAACAGCGGTGCTGGCGTTTGAGATCGTTCTCAATGCCTCAGCAATGTTCAATCATGCCAACGTGCGATTGCCTCTGCCGGTCGATGATCTGGTGCGCCGGATTTTCGTGACCCCGGATATGCATCGGATTCATCACTCCGTCGATCGTGCGGAACACAATTCGAATTATGGCTTCTGTCTGTCGATCTGGGACAGGCTGTTTGCAACGTACACGCCTGAACCGGCCCAAGGGCACGAGAAAATGTCGATTGGTCTCAAGGAGTTCCAGTCAGATGCCCCGACTAAACTTGTTTGGTCGCTGCGCTTACCATTTGAAAAGGACCTCGGGGACAAATGATGGTCGCATTTTGGCCTTCGAAGCAGGTACGATGCGCCGCGGAACTAATCAGACTTTGGGGCCGGTATGAGCCAATTGCGGAATTTGGCGGTCGTTCTGATCAGCTTGTTTGCGCTGACGGCGGCAAATGCCGAATCGCCGCCCGCGGAGGCCGCTGAAGCTGGCGAGCCCATGCGCTCCTGGCAAGGAGCCGCCAATGCGGCTG
>CAZSNH010000331.1:0-3947 GCA_964607855.1 uncultured Hyphomicrobium sp.
ACCGGCCGCGTGAACGGCAGGCTCGTCATGGTCTGGCCTTTGGTCAAGGTGAGGATGGCGGGGCTCACCGAGCTCGCATGGATGGGCGATCCCATAAGCCAGTATGGAGACGCCCTCATGGACGATGTGAGCGGAGCCGAGGACATTCTTCGTCAGGCATGGAAGCACCTTGCAGCCTATTCTGGCGCCGACGTCGTCAAACTGCGCAAAGTCCGTAAAGATGCCCGCGTTACGTTTCTTCTCGAGGAACTCAGGGGCGACATCACCGAGCGTCTCGTCGCGCCCTATCTCGACCTCGGAAGTGCGCCGAATTTCGCCGAGTACGAGAAGCGCTACTCGAGCGGTTCGCGACGCAATCGCAAGCGTCTCTTCCGACGTCTCGACGAACAGGGAAAGATCACCTTCGAAGAAATCGAGGGTGGATCGCGGGTGCGCGACCTCATCACGACGGCCATAACACTCAAGAGGGGCTGGTTGAAGTCGCGCGGTCTCCTTTCAAAAGCCTTTGCGGACGATCGTATTTCCCGCTTTTTCTCCGACGCTGCCGAAGGCTCCGTAAGACCGTGCGGATGCCGTCTCGCTGTACTCTCAAGCGCAGGAAGACCGGCTGCAATCGAGGTCGCACTTCGCTGCAAGGAGCGGACAGCGCTTCACATCATTGTCTATGACCTCGAATTCGAAAAATCCGGCGCGGGGGTTCTTCTCCTTGAGAGGAGTTTGCGAAATGCGGGCGACAGCGGCGTCAAGTGTTACGACCTATTGGCCCCGGGAGACAGCTACAAGCTTGATTGGGCGGATGCTTCCGTCGACGTCCTCGATTGGGCCCTCCCACTCACAATCAAAGGCAAGATCTTCTCGAAGGTCTATCTCGGGTTTTTGAGAGAGCGGCTCAAGGCGGGCCACGCGGCTCTGCCAGCGGGCATCAGGAGGCTGCTTTCAGGCCGATTTTCGCGCGCCGTCACCGCGATGTAATCTCACCTGACGCCGAGCTTCTTTTGCAAGCTCGTCGAAGACGTCGTGTACTGGAAGAGCACTTTCTTTCCGGGATGAACAAGCTTGACGGCCTCCTGGGCCATCAGTGCCGCCTCATGGAAGCCTGAAAGTATGAGCTTGAGCTTGCCCGGATAGGTGTTGATGTCGCCGATGGCGAAAATACCTTTTTCGCTCGTCTCGAATTTCTCGGTATCGACCGGGATGAGGTTTTCTTCGAGATTGAGTCCCCAATTGGCGATCGGCCCGAGCTTCATGGTCAGGCCGAAGAACGGCAGCATCCGGTTGATTGCAAGATGTATGTCGCCTTCTTTGGTCTTGACGTTTACTCCCTTCAATTCCCCATTGCTTCCTTCGAGCGACGTCACCTGGCCGATTAGCAATTGCACTTTGCCTTCCCTGACAAGGGCTCGCATCTTTTCGACCGAATGCGGTGCGCCGCGAAATTCGTCACGCCGGTGCAACAGCGTTAGACTGCGTGCGATCGGTTGAAGGTTTAAGGTCCAATCGAGAGCCGAGTCGCCGCCGCCAACGATGAGTACGTCGCTATTGCGGAAATCATCCATGCGCCGGACGGAATAAAAGACGCTTCTGCCCTCGTAGGCCTCAATGCCTTCGAGTGGCGGGCGCTTCGGAGTGAAGGATCCCCCGCCCGCCGCGATAATGACCACCTTGGTGAGAAAGGCCTTGCCGGCATCCGTTCTGAGGAGGAAACGGCCATCACTTTGGCGCTCGAGGGTTTCGACGCGCTCACCGAGATGGAAAGTCGGATCAAACGGCTTGATCTGCTCCATGAGCCGGTCGGTGAGCTCCTGCCCGGTCACGACCAGAAGACCCGGAATATCGTAGATTGGCTTTTCGGGATAAAGCTCGGCGCATTGTCCACCGACCTTGTCCAGGATGTCGATGACGTGCGCCTTGACGTCGACGAGGCCGAGTTCGAACACGGCAAAGAGCCCGATGGGACCGGCGCCGATGATGACCGAATCTGCCTCGATGAAGCTGCCGGTTGGGGTAGAAATATTCATTGAGTTCACCATTGACCGCCGCAGTCTTGACCACGAGACCGGGCTAGAATTGCTTGCCCGGCACGCGGACAATCAATCCGTCGAGTTCGGGGCGCACTTTGATCTGGCAGCTAAGCCTGCTCTCCTCGCGGACCTCGAATGCGAAGTCCAGCATGTCTTCTTCCATGCTCTCGGGTTTGCCGACTTTGTCGCGCCAGGCCGGGTCAATATAGACGTGGCATGTCGCGCAGGCGCAGGCGCCGCCGCACTCCGCTTCAATACCCGGCACGTTGTGCAGCCTTGCGGCTTCCATGACCGTTACACCAGGTTCGGCATCAACCGTCTGTTGTGATCCATCGGGTTGGATAAAGGTGATCTTGGCCATGAGTTCTGTTCGCGGTCCTTACTGGCGTGCCATTGCGAGGGAGAAGCACTAAGATCGGCAGTCCTTAGAAGGGGCAGGGTCTGGCGCTGGACGCCGAAATGCAGGGCACACTTAGCCAGGGGGGACGTCAAATTCAAGCGCGCGTCTGAGCGCACCAGCCGACACACGTCAGAAATTGTGACTGTCTGCCCCATCCTTGTGGATGGTCACGAATGGTCCTAGAGCGGCGCGTAGCTTGCGCGAATGGCCGCGCAGACTTCGTCTGCGGCCATTTCCACAAGGTGAATAGCTCTTAAGCATGCCGCCCTGTCCTCAACCCCACCAACAGCCTCGGCGGCGGCGGCTGCATTGGCGAGCCGCCAAGCGCCGACGGCTCGGCCAGAACCTTTAAGGGTGTGCGCCGCGATTTTCCACTCCTGGTCCGTCTGGGCTTTTCGAAGCGCCTCTAAGCGGCGAGGTGTATCTGCCTCGAACAAGCCAAGAATTTCCCTCTCGAGAGCCTGATCTCCAAGCGTAAAACGGGCCAAATGTGCCCTGTCGAGTGTCGCCATCGGGGGGAGATCAGCGACCGCAGTTCGAATCTCGGAATCGTCGCGAAGAAGTGACATATCGCAAATGAGCCACTGAACAATCGGGGTACAAGTCTCCGTAGCCTGACACCTTTGCGATAAGCCGGAGTAAAATTACTCGATCTGGTTTGATTCGATTCCGTAAGGTCTCGGAAAGAACCTGCGGCTGACGCGGCTGAAAAACCGACTTTTTTTGGCCCTAAACCGTGCCTAAACGGGTTCTTTCCGGTCAACGTCCCGCAGGGGTGAGAGGTACGTGGATCGGCAGGGGACGGACGGAGAGATGTTGTTTGATGCTCTACCGTGAATAACGGTATGGTCGCATCCGAGGTGGGGTTGAGGGGGGTTCATTCGAACGGGCGGATGGCTCAGGAAAAGAAGATAACGGCCGAGGCCGAGGCTCCGTCCTCGCTGGCGGCTCCGACCGACTTGCCGGAAGCGGCAGGCGAGAAGGTGACTGCGCCCTCGTTCATCCCAATGACGCCTTCTCTCACTCTTCCAATTACGCCGCCTCCGCTCCCCCCCGCCGAGACTTCGGCCGCCACCGAACCGGCAGCCGAAACCGAAAAGCCGCCCAAGGAGACGAGCCGGAAGAAGGCAGCGCCTTCGCTCAGAGTTCCTGAAACGCGAACCGCTACTTCCGATGGAAACGAGAAGCCAGCCAGGCGCATCGCCAAGCGGCGTCCGGCTGGTCCCGTGCGGAGCCAACTGGCAGCCAACGATGACGCGCCCTCGATCGGCGGCCTGATATATGCCCTCGAGCAGAAGCCCTCCAACGCACCGTTCCGTTACGCTGCCTTGGCAAGCGTTGTCTGGACCCTCGTCGCGGGCTTCTTTGGCTCGGCGATCGTCAGCGCCGAACTCGAGCAAGGCGCTACCATTTTGGCCTTCCTTAGCAGGCCGATGACCTTCATCACGCTGGCGAGCGTCCTCGTACCCATAGCAATTATTTGGTTCTTGGCCCTGCTCGCTTGGCGCAGCGAAGAGCTTCGCTTG
>CAZSNH010000332.1:0-3934 GCA_964607855.1 uncultured Hyphomicrobium sp.
CGCGTGGCCGCCACTCTTCCTCATCAGGGCCATGGAGGGCACATCGGTGTCGCCGTCGCCGAAATAGATCATGTTGGAAAAAGGAATGGGGCGCAGCTCCTCGGGCATGTGGTCGTTGATGCTATCGGCTAGGTTCTCGATGCCCTTGTTGATGCGAAAGAGATACTGCGTCTTGCCGGTATCGGTGATGACGCGCTTCGGATAGGGCAGCTCATAAGGGTCGAACCAGTATTCGGAGGCGAATACGTTGTGGAAGTGGCGGCGGATCGAGGTCCCATCGATGATCTCGGTCAAGCCCGAGGAGACGAGATAGTGGCGCAGCGTGACGCCTGTGCTCTCCGAGCGAATCTTGATGTAGTCGGCGATCGCGGAGAACCACTCCTTGACGCCGGGATAAAGCTCGACATCGCGCCCCTGGGCGACGAGCGCCATGCGGTCGATGCGGATGCCCTTCTCCTTTGCCTTCTTGTACATGAGGTGCATGTAGGTAATGAGCGGGTCGGCTTCCTGCTCGCGCGCAATCCGCCCGCACTCGGCCCAGAACTCTTTGGCGTCGAGCCCGAGCTGGGGCAGGAACGAATATTCCTGCATGGGACGTGGCGAGAGCGTGCCGTCGAAGTCATAGACAAGCGCGATTGTCTTCTTCTCGTAGCCCGCCTTTGCAACCGCTTTCTTGGTGCGTGTTTCGCGTTTGAGACGCGGGGCATCGTCATTGTCGGCGCTGGCGTGGGGCCGCTCGGCTCGCTCACGGGCCTTGATGCGCTCGGACATGGGCAAGCTCCTTCGCTCGATGCTTCGAGTTGCTGGAGCGACATATCGGCCGATTCGGGGGTCGGGAGTAAGGCGCTGGGGTGACAAAGAGGTGGGCTACTCGAGCCCGTCCAGCCATTTGGCGAGGGCTTTTGCGCCGGCCTCACCTGCGGCTTTGCCTTCGCGCGCGATACCGGTGCGTAGTGCCTCGAGAGAAATCTTGCCCCGCTCGATGTCGCCGATATAGGCGACCGTCCAGCCGCCGACGATTCGCGGGTCCGCTTCCATGTGGAATTGGAGGCCCAGCACGTTGGGGCCCATCGAGAACGCCTGGTTGGGAGTGATGTCGGAATAGGCGAGCCGCGTCGCGCCCGAAGGGAGATCGAAGGCATCGCCGTGCCAGTGCATGATCCGATAGTTGTTGTGGGCAAGCGCCGAGAGGGCCGAGCGCTTTCCATCCTCCGTCAGCGTCACCGGCAGATAGCCGACTTCGACTTCGCGGCCCTTGTAGATGCGGGCACCGAGAGCGGCAGCGATGAGCTGCCCGCCGAGGCAGGCACCAAGAATTGGCTTTCCCGATTTGAGCCGCTTTTCAATGAAGCGGATTTCGTCGGTGAGAAAGGGATAGCGGGGCGCATCGTTGACGCCGATGGCGCCACCGAGCACAATGGTGACGTCGGCTTCCGCCGGATCGATGCCGTCGAGATCGCCCGCAAACGGCTCGATGAGCCGGATGTGATAGCCACGCGCATCAAGCACCCCCCGGAAGGAACCGAGATCGTCGATGGCGGTGTGGCGGACGACGTCGACCGTCTTCAATGACCGCACCCGCATTCCGGATTGCCGCACCCGCCAGCCTTGGCCGTCTTCTTACCCTTGGTGGCGGGGGCTTTTTCGTGCGCGTGATCCTGTGCGTGCTCATTTCCGCCGCGGCAATCGGCGCCATGCCCGGCGCCGCCGCAACAGCCCTCTTCGGCATGGGCGTGGTGATGATGGCCGTTATCGTGATCATGGTCGTGATGGTGGTGGCCATGACCGCCGCAGCATCCGCCGTTGTGGTGGTGATGTTCGTTGGGGTCGGTCAGTGTGGCGGCTAGCCGGCGCTCGATGGCGATCGAGTGCTCGCGCGGCGCATCGCGGACTTCGATCGCGAGCGCCATCACCTCGGCGCCGAGCCGGACATCGTCGACCTGGCCGAGGTAATGCCGGCGCAATCGGCCCTGGCGGTCGAACACGAGCACGGTCGGCGTGCCCTGTAGCTCATAGGCTTCGAACGTCCTCGGCAAGCCTCCACCATTCGCCTCATCGACTGCAATCGGGAAATCGAAGCCCTTCTCCTCGAGAAAGACTTCAAGCGCCTCGGGCTTCTGCGCGTCGTGGTCCTCGAACACCGAATGGAGCCCGATGACCGCTACTTCGTCGGAGCTGAAGGCATTGGCGAGCCGCTGGGCCTGAGGGAGGGCGTGCTTTTGCGAGCCCGGGCAATGCATCTGGAAGGCAGCGACCACCACCACCTTGCCCTTGAGGTCGGAGAGCGCGATGGGCTTTTCGGCGTTGAACCAGCGCGAGGTGGCAAGGGCGGGAGGGCTTTCTGGGTTCAACATGGGGGGTCCTTACTTCATTCAGGGTGACAGGTGCCGCTTCGGCTTAGACGGTCATGGGGGCAGAATAGTCGGAATTCCAGGTGTGTGGCAGGGTCGTGTGCGCCGCAGCGCTACTCCTTGTGGAGGATGCTTGACAGGTGAAGGCCCCGCGCGCGATGGCCTCATTTCCTTTGAATCGGAGACCGCCCCCCGCATGACCAGCGCCAAGAACCCGCAGAATCGCGCCCGCCTCATCGAAATTATCAAAGCGCGCTCCTTCCAGTCGGGCGTCGAGGTGAAGCTCGCCTCGGGGCGCACCTCCACCTACTACTTCAATATGAAACCTACGATGCTCGATCCGGAGGGTGCCTATCTCATCGCGAGCCTCATCCTGGAGAATATCGAGGACGTGAGCGCCGATTTGGTCGGTGGGCTCGAGATGGGGGCCGTGCCTATTGCTTCGGCCGTGGCTGCCGTGAGCCAAGCCAAGGGACGGCCGATCGGGGCGTTCTTCGTGCGCAAGCAGGCCAAGGATCACGGCACCAAATCTCTCGTCGAAGGCCTGCCCAAGGGGGAAACCATGGCCGGCAAGCGCCTTATCGTTGTCGAAGATGTCACGACGACAGGGGGATCGGCGATCAAAGCCGCTGAAGCTTTGAGGGCCGAAGGCGCCACCATCGTTCGCGTCGTCACTGTTCTCGATCGGCAAGAAGGGGCAGGCGACGCCTTCGCGGCAGCGGGACTGGACTTCGCCTCCATCCTCACTCTCAACGATTTTCGTTGTTGAGTGTCGCTTTCGCTCCAGACGCCGAGGGCGAATTAAGATAAAAGTAACCATGATCGCCAAACCTGTCGTCATGCGTAGCCCAACCCGGAGGGGACAACGATGCGGCAGTTTCAGAGGTTTACTTACGTCGTAGCTTTTTCGGTTTCGTTGGCATTCGCCGGATCACCTGCCATCTCGGACGAGGTGGATCTCAAGAAGGCCGCCGCTAACACCGGGCTCCTCAACAGGATGATCGAGATCAAGACGCTGGCCGGTCTTGATGGCGCAAGCGTCGGCGAAGACATCAAGCTCACGATTTTTGCGCCGTCCGATGCCGCTTTTGCGGCGCTTCCCTCGGACATTCGCGACAAGCTCTTGGCTCCTGAATATCGCGGCGTGCTTGCGGATCTCCTGATGCACCATGCCGTCATCGGGGAATACCCGACGCAGCGGCTCCTCAACGCGAGTGCGCGCCACTATGGCGTCGACGCGGTCGATGGCTCCGAGATCGAATTCACCATCCGCCGCAAGGCGGGTACCATCGATGTCCACGGGGCCAAGATCATCTCGGGGGATATCATGGCTACGAACGGTATCCTCCATGTCATCGACAAGGTTCTGATCCCGCACGCGGTGATGAAAGCACTTAACGGCCCGCCACCGGCTCAAATGACAGCTGAGGTCTCGGATGCCCCGGCAGAGGGCGCGGCTTCAGGCGGCGGCGAATAAGACGCTGTTCTTGCCCGTCAGTGAAAACACACGAAAGGGTCAGGGATATCCTGGCCCTTTTTATGCGTGATCTTTCGGAAACGTGAGGGGGCAGGAGCTAGCCGTT